>JAGLSH010000016.1 GCA_023135855.1 Candidatus Omnitrophota bacterium | reverse complement strand
GGAAGATTTTAAAAAGAATGGAGTTAATCAGGCTGAAGCTATTGTAGTTGGGCTCAATGAAACTGGAGTCATACCTGTTAAAGCTGGTAATGGTGTTGGTGCTGTAGAAGTTCCTAGAGGAATTTTATTCCATAACTATGAGGTAGATGCTACAGCTAAGATTGTTAATGCTAATTGCGTTATACCTACCAATCAAAATTTAAATAATATTGAACAGGATATGAAAGCAATGATTCCTCAAATTTTGGATAAGTCCGAAGAAGAAATAACCCTTCTGATGGAAATGCTTGTAAGGGCTTATGACCCATGCATTTCATGCTCCGCGCATTTTCTCAATGTCAAATTTGTACGTTAATATTCAAGAAGTTTTTGAATCTCTTAAAGGTTGTGACGTCATACTTACCATTGGTAATGCTTTGAGATCAGATGATGGCCTAGGACCTTATATTGCCTCAAAATTGGGACCAGGCGAGAATTTAACGGTAATTAATGCAGGCTCTAATCCTGAGAATGTAATTGACGATATTGTAAAATTAAAGCCTAAAAATATTTTAATAATTGATGCTGCTGATTTTAAGGCTGAGCCAGGAGTTGTAAAGCTAATCGATAAAGAAGATATTCCCGAGACCACTTTAAGTACGCATACTATTTCTTTGAAGATCATTGCAGAAATTCTAGCTCATGATACTAATGCTCAAATAAATTTTTTAGGGGTTCAAGCAAAGAGTGTTGAATTAGGTGAGGGGATGTGCGATGAGGTTAAATCTGCATCTTCTGAAATTGTTGAAGAGATAAAGCGGAGGTTCTATTATGCATGAGATGCACCTTATAAAGAGTTTGTTTAATGATTTGTTAAGTAATGCTAAAGAGCAGGAGGCTGGAAGAGTAACTAAAGTTTTTTTACGAATGGGTGAGTTTACTGAGATTAATGAAGAAATTATACGATTTTTCTTTGTAGAGAATAGTAAAGGTACTGTAGTTGAGGGAGCAGAATTGATTATAGAGAAAAGTCCTAATAGGGAATTAAGTTTATTATCTTTTGATTGTGAATGAAACTTAGGTTTGTAAAGCGAAGCGAATGCAAACCTGTAGTTGAATTCATCCTGAAACATTCTTTAAAAATTTCTGTGGAAGTTTTAAAGTATTTAGATGTTTCGGGGCACTTAGAAATTTCGGAAAAATTTCAGGGACTTAGCCCCGGGAAATTTTTCCCGAGGAATTTGAAGAATTCCCGGAACTGAATCCCCGCAATTTTTCAGATTGCAGGGGGCGATTTTCATGGGGTAATTTATAGACGGCTAACGCCTATAATTTATATCCACTTCGCTTCACAAATTATCTACTCATTATGTGTTATGCAATACCAGGAAAAGTAAAAGAAGTAAAGCCTAAGCAAGTTATTGTTGATTACTTTGGCGAGGAAAAGAAGGCTGTAAATGAATTAGATGACATTTGCCCTGGAGATTATATTTATGCACAAGGGGGTTATGTTATTGAAAAGATACCTTCTGATGAAGCTGAAAGTATACTTTCGGTATGGAAAGAGACTTTTTTTGAGCTTCAGGAGGCAGATTTAAGGCTTTCTAGAATTAGTTTAGAAAATGATGGCGCGGACAAAAAACTTTTTTCTATTTTAGATAAGGTGCTTGAGGGTATTAGTCCAACAAAAAGTGATTTATTATATATCATGGAATTAACTGATAGAGCTTCATTAGATTTAGTTTACAAAGCGGCAAACTTTCTTCGTCACAAACACTTAAAGAATTCTTGTTGTGTCCATGGGATAATTGAGTTTTCAAATTATTGTCAGCAAGATTGTGGGTATTGTGGGATATCTAATTTAAATACAAATTTATCACGTTATCGCATGAATCTAGAGCAAGTGGTAGACATTGCTAAAGATGCAGTTAACCGCTATGGCTTTAGAGCTTTGGTTTTACAAAGCGGAGAAGACTCATTCTATAGTGTGGATAAATTAGTTGATATAGTTAAGGAGATTAAGAAACAAGTTGGTGTGCTTATCTGTATTAGCGTTGGTGAAATAGGGCTAGAAGGCCTTGAAAAACTATATCAAGCTGGAGCAAGAGCCCTGCTAATGCGCTTTGAGACATCAAACCAGAAGATTTATCAGCAATTACATCCTGGAAAAAGTTTAGATGAACGTTTTTCTCACATAAAGAAAGCTAGAGAATTAGGATATCTTATTATGACTGGAGGGTTAATTGGACTTCCAGGGCAAACTAATCAAGATTTTATAAATGATATATATATGGCTAAGGAATTGGGGGCAGAGATGTTTTCCTTTGGACCTTTTCTGCCACATCCGGATACGCCTTTAGCAGAGAATAAACCACCAACAGAAGATGAAGTTTTAAAAGTTTTAGCTATTTCAAGGTTTGTTGATCCTGAGAATGCTAAGATTTTAATTACTACGGCTTTTGAAACTTTAGATAGCGATGCCAGGAAGAAAGGATTATTGGCTGGAGCAAATTCTGTAATGTTAAATGTTACACCGCCAGAGTTTAGAGAAAAGTATTCAATATATCCTGATCGAGCATATATTAAAGATGAGGTAAGTAGTCAGATTGAGCAGACTATAGGGCTTTTGCGTTCTTTAGGTAGGGCACCAACTGATTTAGGGATTCAGTAATTTAATTGGATTATCTATGAATAAAAAAATTAATTTAGGTAAAAAACATTTTTCTTCTGAAACTATAAAACGCTTAAGTCTTTATCTGAGGAATTCAAAAAGGCTCAAAAGTCAGGGTGTAGATGTAATATCCTCGGATAAATTAACTGAGCTTCTTAATGTTACACCTGAACAGTTCAGAAAGGATTTGTCTTGTTTTGGCGGTTTTGGTAAAAGAGGTGTAGGTTATAATGTAGAAAGACTAATAGATGAAATAGAAAGTATTTTAGGCGTAAATCAGCAATGGGATATAGTATTAGTTGGAACTGGAAAATTAGGCAGTGCGCTTTTGGGTTTTGAGGGTTTTTCTCAATTTAATATTAAAATAAAATATGCTTTTGATAGTGATGAAAGCAAAGTAGGAAAGTCTAGAGGCGGAGTGAAAATTGATTCTATAAAAAATATGAAACGAATAATAAAAAGTGAAAATATTAAAATAGCATTAATTTCTACTCCTCCAGATGTAGCTCAAGAAGTTGCATCTAAATTAGTAGATAGTGGTATAAAAAGTATTTTGAATTTTGCACCGAGAATACTTAATCTTCCTGAAGATGTGTTAGTATCTAATGTTGACATGGCTTCTGAGCTTGAGAGTTTGATATTCTTTGCAAAACAAAAATAGTTAATTAAAGGGTAAAGATGTTAGAGCAAAATTTAGAAGTAAATAAGTGGATGAATAATAAAATTAGAGTAGATCAGATTGAAAAATATTTTGATCAGGGAAAATGCTTTATAGATCAGCAGTCAATAGCAGATGCTTTAGGAGAAACTAGGAATCCTGATCTTGGAAAAGTGGAAGACATTTTGCAAAAGTCTTTAGCAATTAAGACTTTAACTTTGAAAGAGACAGCTATTTTGTTAAATGTGACCGATGAAGATACTTTGCAGAGAATGAAAGAGGTAGCTAGCCAGGTTAAGAGAAAAGTTTATGATAACCGAATAGTTACCTTTGCTCCTTTGTACATGAGCAATCTGTGTGTGAATAATTGTCTTTATTGTGGTTTTAGAAGAGATAACTCTGATGTTCAAAGAAGAGTTCTTAGTTTAGATGAAGTTAAAAAAGAAGTGGAAGTTTTAGCTGGTCAGATTGGACATAAACGCTTAATAGTGGTTTATGGAGAACATCCTCAAAGTGATGTAGAGTATATGAGTTCAACGATTAAAGAAATATATAAGGTTAGAGCGAAGACCAAGAAAGGTTATGGCCAGATTCGTAGAGTTAATGTTAACGCTGCTCCTTTATCAATTGAAGACCTTAAGATTTTACAAAAAAGCGGAATTGGAACTTATCAGGTATTCCAAGAGACTTATCATTCCAAGACTTATCAGACTGTTCACCCTAAAGGAACTCTAAAATCTGACTACTTATGGAGATTGTATTCTATGCATCGGGCTTTTGAGGCTGGCATAGATGATGTCGGGATTGGTGTTCTTTTTGGTTTGTATGATTGGAGATTTGAGGTTTTAAGTCTTGTTTCACATTCACGAGAATTAGAATCAAAATTTGGTGTTGGACCGCATACAATTTCTTTTCCTCGCCTAGAGCCGGCAGCTAGCACACCTTTTACTCAAGAGTCTAATTATAAGGTCAGCGATCAGGATTTTAAAAAGCTGATTACAGTTATAAGGTTGGCTGTTCCTCATGCTGGAATGATTATTACTGCTCGAGAGAATGCTCAGATACGAAGAGAAGCTATTCCTTTAGGTTGCACTCAAACTGATGCATCTACTCGTATTGGTATCGGTGCTTATAGTGATCGTTATGCTGACCAAGAAGGTCAAAGACAGCAATTTTATCTCGGAGATACCAGAAGTTTAGATGAGGTAATAAGAGAGTTAGCTAATTCTGGCTATATCACTTCGTTTTGTACTGCTGGTTATCGTTGTGGAAGAACTGGTAAATGTATTATGGAACTCTTGAAGAATGGAGAAGAAGGTAAACTTTGTAAATTAAATGCTGTGCTTACTTTTAGAGAGTGGTTGGATGATTTTGCTAGCGATGAAACTAAAACGGCTGGTGAGGCGATTATTAATAAAGAATTGGCTGAGATTAAACTTTCTATGCCAAAAATTTATCCAAAAGTTATCGAGCATTACAGGAGTATTGAGCAAGGAAAGAGAGATATTTATTTTTAAGAAAGTCTGGCTATTGGCACCTAGGGAGAATATATGGAATATAGAAAATTAGGAAATTCGTCATTAGATGTTTCAGTTGTTTGCTTAGGCACTTGGGCTTTTGGCGGTGATAGGTGGTGGGGCTATCAAGACGATAATGATTCTCTAGAGGTATTAGAAGATGCTTTAGCTAGGGGCGTTAACTTTATTGACACTGCTCCAGTCTATGGCCGAGGTCATTCCGAAGAAGTTATAGGATCGTTTATTGCTCAAGGGAAGATAAGAGAGAAAGTAATCTTAGCTACTAAGTTAGGGTTGCGTTGGGATGGGCGAAGTATTTTTCATGATTTATCTAGAAAGAGAATGTTTGATGAGATCGATGCTTCTCGTAAACGCCTTAAAACAGATTACTTTGACCTTTACCAGGTACATTGGCATGATCCTGATACCCCGATTGGGCAAACTGCTGAGATAATGCATAAATTTTATCAAGACGGTATTATTAAGGCTATTGGGGTTAGCAATTATTCTATGGCTCAAATAGAAGAGTTTAAGAAATATGCACCTATTCATAGTTTGCAGCCATCTTATAGTATGTTTGACCGAGACATTGAAGAAGAGGTAATCCCTTTTTGCATTGAGAACTCCATAGGTATTATTACTTATGCTCCTCTGTATAGTGGTTTATTAACCGGAAAGTTTTTCTTAGATGGCGCAAAGATTCCTGGAGATATTAATCGAAAGATGAAGAGTCGAGATTTAGAAGAGCCGTGTTTTTCAATAAATAAGACAACTCTTATTAAATTAAAAAAAATAGCTGATAAGCATGGAAAGACTTTGGCTCAGTTGGCTTTAAATTGGAATTTTAATCAGAAGGGTGTAACTTCAGCTATAGCTGGGGCTAGAAAACTTTCTCAGCTGTATGATAACTTAGGTAGTACTGGTTGGAAATTAGATAAGGAAGACTTAACAATGATTAGGGATATTTTAGCCGAAAGATTTATCGAAATTGAAAAGGTCGAAGAAAAAGTATGAATATACTTATAGCTGGGGCTACTGGTTTTATTGGAAAGAATTTGGTTGAGGAGTTAGCTAAAGAAAATAAGTATAATCTTTTTTGCTTAGTAAGAAATCTTAAAAAAGCAAAAGTTCTAGAGCCGTATGGAGCAAAACTTATCCATGGTGATATAACTGATAAAGCTTCGCTAGATAAAATCCTAAATTACAAAATTGATATTATATTTCATAATGCTGCTTATGTGGATAGCAAGAATCCTAATCTTCTTTATAAGACTAATGTGCTAGGAAGTAAGAATATCTGTGAGTTAGCTTTATCTCTAGGGGTAGAGAAAGTTATCTATACTAGTTCAGTAGCCGTTGTAAGCGGAAATCCTCAGGTACCGCTTATTGAAGAGTTACCCTTTAAAGCAACAAATATCTATGGTCAGTCTAAGATTGAGGCTGAGGAAGTAGTTTTGAAGTATAGGAAAAAGGGTTTGAAGATAGTGATTGTTCGGCCGCCTATGGTTTACGGGGAAGCTGAGCCTCACATGATGAAAATATTACTTTTCATTACCAAATATAGGCTTTTTCCTTTAATTGACAAGGGAGAAGCTAGATTTCATCTAGGCTATGTAAAGAATGTTGCTAGCGCGATGGTTTTTCTATTAAATAAGGAGGAGGCTGCAGAGGGATCGTTTTTCCTTGGGGATGAAGAGGTTCTTACGGCAAGAGAAGTATTTGATACTTTTTCCAAGGTCTTAGGAGTAAAATTATTGCCTAGCCTTCCATCTTGGTTAAAACCAGTAGTAATCAGTTTGCCTTTTATTGGTAGAAAATTAAGTTTTTTTGCTAAGGATCGAGTTTATAGCTTGGAAAGAATAAAATTATTGGGATTTAAGGCGCCGTTTAAAGCCAGGGAAAGCTTGGCTAAGAGTGCCCAATCTTTTTTACCACATTAGAAGTATCAACCTCGAAAGAAGAAAAAACAAAACTTCTAACGGGGTTTAAGGAGTTGATTTATGGAAAATAAAAAAGTATTTGCTTTTGACTTAGGAAGAGTTTTATTTGATTTTGATTATAATATTGCTTTGGAGAAGATCAAAGATAAAATTGGTGTGCCAATGGAAGAGGTGATAAAAGAGTTGTTTGATAATGATTTTGGATTAAGCTTTGAAAAAGGAGAACTTAGTTCTAGAGAATTTTATTCTCTCTTTAAGAATACTTTTAAAGCAGATTTAAGTTATGAGTGTTTTGTTGATGTTTGGTGTGATATATTTTCACCTAAAGAAGATGTGATAAGCTTCGTAAAATCTCTCAAAGGCAAGTACCCCTTGTATCTTATCTCCAACATAAACGAACTTCATTTTGAGTATCTCTTTAAGAAGTACGAACAGGTCTTTTCTCCTTTTGATCACTTAATTCTTTCCTATGAGGTTAAATCAATTAAGCCTGAAGAGAAAATTTATCAGATTTTAAAAGATAAGGCTGGGGTCAGCTTTGAAGATATAATTTATATTGATGACCGCAAAGAGTTAATTGTAGAAGGTAAGAATTTTAATTTAGAATGCATACAATTTACTAATTTTAATCAGCTTATTGTAGATTTAAAAAATTTAGGAATTTCTGCTAACTGATCATTCTTTTTATTAACCAATACTTGCAAAATAATATAATTTTGCTATAGTTAATATAAGATGTTTTAAGGCAAAGAAACAGCTGGGTGTCGGATTATATCAAATGATTCTTTATATTTAGGAGTTAATAATATGAAAAAAATAATTGGTTTAATTTTAAGCGTATTATTGATAACTGGGTGTGTTCCTGTTCTCATAGGTGCTGGATTAGTAACTGGCTATAGTTTAAGTAATTCTACTGCCTCGGGGAATGTAGAAACAGAGTATAGGGTTTTATGGGATCTTTGTTTAGATGAACTAGAGACAATGGATGCTGAGATATTGCTTAGTGATGAGTCTAAAGGTGTAATAAAGGCTAAGCTTTCTGAGCATAAAGTAGTTGTGAAGATAAGCAGCATTAACATGGATACCCAGAGATTAAGAGTGTCAGCGCGTCAGCTTTTAATGCCTAAAGCGCAATTTGCTCAAAAAATATTTTTAAAGTTAATTACTGACCTTCAGTGATAAAACGATTATTTTTTTTAAGTTTTGTTTTAATTCTTGCCTGCAACCAATTTGATTATTCCCAAGTAAAAGTTTTAGAAGTTATTGATGGCGACACTATTAAGCTTTCTAATGGAAGGTTACTGCGCTATATAGGTCTAGATACGCCTGAAGTGAGGATAAAAGATAAGAATGGTAATTTCAACTATCAGCCTCAGCCTTTTAGTCTAGAAGCAAAAGAATTTAATCGGAAATTAGTCGAAGGAAAAAATATTCGAATTGAATTCGATATTGAAAGGACTGATCGCTATGGTCGGCTTTTAGGTTATTGTTTTATTGATAAAACTTTTGTAAATGCAAAGTTAATTGAACAAGGGTATGCAGTTATCTCGACTATACCGCCTAATGTAAAATACGTTGAATTTTTTATAGATGCCCAAAAAAAAGCCCGAAAGAAAAAAAAAGGTTTATGGGGCAGTTTTCCAGTTATTGACCACAACCAAGCTAATAAGTATATTAATCAGATAAGGAGTGTTGAAGGGGTGGTAGTGGATACTTATCAATCAGCAAAGTGTTTATTTTTAAATTTCGGTCAAAATTATAAGAATGATTTTACTATTGTTATTTTTAACAAAGCTCTTAGTGCTTTTACTCGAGATGGTATTGATCCGGTCGATTTTTATATTGGGAAAAAAGTACGTGTAAGCGGAAAGATTCGGGAGTATAATGGACCTGAGATCATTGTTAATAGTCCTTACGAGATAGAGGTATTAGAAGGGGGATGAAATGAACAAAAAAGTTATTTGGGCTGTGATCATATTTACGTTTTTTCTTGTTGGTTGCATAACAGTATATAATCCAGCTACTGGTCGTAAAGAAATGCATCTTTTCGATGAAAAATATGAGATTAGCTTAGGCAATAGCTTGGCTAAACAAATGATTTCTCAGACTAAGATGGTCGATGACCCTGAGGCTCTAGCTTATTTAACTGAAATTGGAGAAAAAGTAGTTGAGGCTAGCCATCGTAGTTATTTAGATTATAAATTTTATATTATTGATAGTGAAGATATAAATGCTTATGCTCTCTTAGGAGGACATATTTTTGTGAACAAAGGGCTTCTTGATTCATTTTCTGAACCAGAGTTAGCCTTTGTTATGGCACACGAGGTTGGGCATATATGCGCTCGGCATGGGATTAAACGATTTGAAAAGACTTTTGGCCTGCAATTAGTTCTGGCGATTTTAGGTGGCGTAACTGATCAAAAAGGTATAGGAGACATGATTGATGAGGTAGACAAGTATGTTTCTTTAGGGTTCTCTCGCAAGGATGAGTATTTAGCTGATTACTTAGGGGTTACTTATGGCTATCAAGCTGGGTTTGATCCCAAGGCCTCTCTTCTTGTTTTTGAGCGATTCCAAGAGATTGAGAAAGAGTATGGATCTACAGCTATGCCAGTTTTCTTGCGTAGTCATCCTAAGCCAAAAGATCGTTATGCTGAGGCAAATATTAAGATAAAAGAGCTTATGAGCACTAATACGACAGATTCGTCTTCAAAAATAAAGGATTTTCGTAAGAAGTCTTCAAAATAGTCTGCTTTAAAAATTCATGAAAATTTCTCTTAAAAAAAATAATTTTTAGGGTATAATAATAGCTTAAAATGAGTCAAGAAAAATTAACACAAATAATATCTTTATGTAAGAGAAGGGGTTTTATCTTTGCTGGTTCGGAGATTTACGGGGGGCTTTCTAGTGTTTGGGACTATGGTCCTTTAGGGGTAAGATTAAAAAAGCGAATCAAGGATATTTGGTGGAAGGAGTATGTAGAGAAGAGATCTGATATTGTTGGTTTAGATAGCAGCATAATCATGAGGGATCAGGTTTTTATGGCTTCTGGCCATCTTCAAGGATTTACTGATTCTCTTGTCGATTGTCCAAATTGTAAGAAGAGATTTAGAGTTGATAAATTAGAAAATGTTAAGGGTAACATTTATAGCTGCTTAGATTGTAAGCAGGAAATAGACATTGAAAAGAATAAGCCGCGTAAATTTAATCTCATGCTTAAGACTAACATGAGTGCTACTGAGGATGACCCTAATTATGCTTATTTGCGACCTGAAACTGCGCAAGGAATATTTGTAAATTTTGCCAATGTTCTCAATACCACTTCTAAGAAACTTCCCCTAGGTATAGCTCAAATTGGTAAAGCTTTCAGGAATGAAGTTACAACTGGTAGTTTTGTTTTTAGGATGAAGGAATTTGAACAGATGGAGATTGAGTATTTTGTTTCTCCAGAAGAGGCTAAGAAGTTTTATGAATACTGGGTTGAAGAAAGGTATAATTTTTATATAAAAAGAATTGGTTTGAAGAAAGAAAATTTAAAATTAAGGGAACACACTGGTGATGAGTTAGCTCATTATGCTAAGGCCTGTACTGATATTGAGTTTAAATTTCCCTTTGGCTGGAGCGAATTAGAAGGAATAGCTAATAGAGGGGATTTTGATTTAAGTGAACATGCTCGAGTAAGTAAGAAGGAGTTGTCTTATTTTGATAGCGCTAGTGGTAAGCGGTTCGTTCCTTATGTGATTGAACCTTCAGCTGGAGTCGATAGAACTTTTTTTGCTTGCTTGTCTGATGCTTTTTGTAGTGAAGAGGTCAAAGGCAAAACTAGGATTGTTTTAAAACTAAAACCAGACTTAGCGCCATACTCAGCAGCAGTATTTCCTTTGTTGAAGAATAAACCGGAAGTAGTCAAACTTGCAAAAAGTATTTTTTGTGATATAAAAGATGAGTTACCTGCCCTTTATGCGGATACAGCAGGAATTGGCAAACTTTATCGCCGCCAAGATGAAATTGGAACTCCTTTTTGCATAACTGTTGACGTGGAGAGCTTAAATGACGGAAAGGTTACCATCAGAGATAGAGATAGTATGGAGCAGGAGAGGGTTGATACAACCAAGGTTAAGGAATTTCTTAAACAGAGAATTAAGTTTTATTAATTTATAATAAGAAGGGGAGAAAAATGGCAAAGAAGTATGTATATTTTTTCAGCGCAGAGAAGTCAGATGGTAACGCCACAATGAAAAACATTCTAGGTGGTAAGGGCGCAAATCTAGCTGAAATGTGCAGCATTGGAGTACCTGTGCCTCCGGGATTTACAGTTTCAACTGAAGTCTGTGATTACTATTATAAGCATGGGGATAAATATCCTGCTGATTTGCAAAAGCAAATAGATGCTAACATTGCTATGTTAGAGAAAACTATGGGTGCAAAATTAGGGGACACCAAGAACCCATTGTTAGTTTCAGTTCGTAGCGGTGCTGCAGTTTCAATGCCGGGGATGATGGATACTGTTCTGAACCTCGGTATGAACGACGAAGTCGCCGCGGCTTTGGTCGAACTAACCGGCGATGAGCGCTTCGTCTGGGATGCCTATCGGCGCCTCATTATGATGTTCGGCAACGTGGTCAGAGGCATCGACCGC
>JAGLSH010000015.1 GCA_023135855.1 Candidatus Omnitrophota bacterium | reverse complement strand
AGATCAGATCTCAACCATTTCTTGCAAAAGAACAGATTTTGAGAGCTATGGGGCATTTTTTTATCCCTTAACTGTCGCACTTATGATTACAGTCTTCTAAATATGTAGTTACAATGACTTTTCTAATATTTACAAGCTTATTTTAACTATTTTTTCTACTTCTTTGGCAATAGCAAGAGAAGCTGTCAAACCGGGAGATTCAATACCAATAAGGTTTATAAAGCCATCAAAACCATTATGCGACTCATCCTCTATAACAAAATCCCTAAAGTCTTGACCGGGGCCTTGAAGTTTTGGTCTTATTCCTGAAGTATCTGACCCTAAATCTTCAAGCTTAATGAAAGGAAGAAGGGCTTTGATATTTTCATAAAAAGATTCTTTCTTAGATTCATCAATATCATAATAAATCTTATCTACATATTCATCATCAGGACCTAGACGCAAACCTTGGCCTAAATCTAGAGTAGCGTGCACACCTAAAGCTTCTGTTTTTGGAAGAGGGTATATTAACCTACTGATAAGCTTTGCTTTATTGTTATGTACTCTAAAATAATCTCCTTTACAATACTTTATTCTACATTCATCTTTTCTTATTCCAACCATCTCTGATGCTTTATCGGAATTAAGACCTGAGGCATTAACAACTATCAGAGAAGAAAAGTTAAGCAACCCATCAATATCCTCTACTGAAACTTTAAAACCAGCGCTAATCTTATCTATCCCAACAACTTCTGCATTATAAGCTACTTGGCCATCTCTACTCTTAAACTCTGAAAGTAAACTTTTCATTAAACTATGGGAATCAATGATCCCAGTAGAAGGTGAACTTATAGCAGCTTGGGCGCCTATATTAGGCTCAATCTTTTTTATTTCTTCCTTAGAGATAATTTTTAAATCCTCTACTCCATTTTCCAAACCATTCTTAAGAAGTCTTTCTAAGGGCTCTCTTTCATTGTCATTAGTTATAGCAATAAGTTTGCCGGTTTTCCTATATCCAATGTTATTCTTCTGACAATACTCATAAAGAAGCTTCTTACCTAAAAGACAGGTGTTTGCCTTTAAGGAATCCTTTGGGTAATAGATTCCGGCATGGATCACTTCACTATTTCTTGAACTTGTTTCCTGGCCAAAGGAAGGATTTTTTTCAATTACCAGGATATCTTTATGTTTTTTGGAAAGTTCACAAGCTACAGCTAAACCAATAACTCCTGCACCAACAACGACAATTTTAATTCTATCCATAATATCAAAATCATATTCTTAAAACTGCTATTCACTTTTTAAATTCAGTAATTAATCTCATAGCTTCTTCAACGTAATCCTCTCTAACCCTTATCTCTCCCTTACCAATTGACGGCTGAAAAATTGAATAAACTGAAGTCGCTTGATGATAGAGAACCTCCACTGGAATATTATTTTCTTTTAACATTGCTTCTAACTGTGGTCCTTCTAAGTCATCAAAGATAGTGTAGATATTAACCCATTTTTTACTCAAAATTCACCTTTCCTATTGCTTAGTGTAGTCTTTTTCTTCATTTTCTAAGCACTCAAAAATCTTTAATGATACAAACTCAGCCAGTGGATAATTAAGAGAGGCAACTTCTACTTTGGTCTTAATCTTTTCAGATTCTGTAAAAAATATTGCTACCTCGGTTGAAGCGCTGCATTGAAGAAATACTTTAGTGAAATTATAAATTATAATAAAATCTTCTCTTTTGCTTCCCCGATAAAAAGAAACTCCCATATCCTTTAATTCTAGGGATATCCTTCTATAGCAAGAAAATAAATCTAAATCACAAACTTTAGTATATGTCTTGCCAGCTTCTTTGAAACGCTCAGTTCCTGCCCCCATAAGCCTGCTAAACTCAAGAGGTGAACATCCTATAAAACAAATAAGAAAAATAACAAATATCTTCTTCATTTACTTTTTTTTCTAACCCTTAGGTCTTTCTTTTCTATAGATAAGTACAATAATAAGCACTATAGTAAAGAAAATAAAATTTACGATATTAAATGTTCGCCAAACCAAATCTTTTGAAACAAAACCAGCCGGAGCCATAAAAACAAAACAAATCCACACTCCTACTGCCCAATACATGCTAATATCCCGAGATGACTTTCTCTTGATTACCCTAACAATTAAAGGTATGTTCCAAAAAGGTAAAATTATTGATGCTATTAGTGCTATTTTTTGTACCATTTGATTCCTTTGCTTTAATATCCCTGCTCTACTAAATTACAATTGTTGTACGGAATATCCTTTTTTATTTAATAATTGGATAATACCTTTTTCCCCAACTAAATGCCCCGCTCCAACGACAACAAAATAAGTATCATTGGTGTCCAGATAGTTTTCTATCTTTACAGTCATATTCTCATTACGTTCATAAAATATTTTATTAACAATCGGCAATATCTCTGGATGCTCATCTAATCCTTGCATTAATATTTCTTCTAATTTAGCGGCATTACCATTTACCCAAGCCTTAACCATACCATCCATATCTTTCTCCATAACGCTTAAATCTAACAAGGTAGAAAATAAAAGCAAATCCTGTTGCTCATCGGAAAAACCATCGAAAAGATTGAGTTGATACTCTAAACTCTCTAACTCCAATATTTTCTTATTTTTTGCTTTCTTTAAAAAATGTTTATCTATACCGTATTCTGGATCAAACCCTAATCTTAGGAGTTCTGTAGTTGCTAAAGTTATACTTAAAAACCAAGGCTTAAAAATAACCATCTGAGCAAAACCTAGGCCAAGATTTCCCATTTTATCTACCACAAGTTTAAAAGTTTCCTCAGACAAATGGTCCCTTATAGTACTACCATCCGAATACATGCCCCTTTCTATAAACATCTGTTGTAGCAGAGCTTGGTCAAAATCTTCTAAATTAACTTCAACAACTAGAGTATTTGAATTACTAAAAGCATCCTCTATTCTCTTATCTAAAGGATAAAGTGACGGTCGGGCAAGATGTATTGAACCAAGGATATATACAATGTTTTTCTCTGATTTAGCCTTCCATAGAAAAACATTACCTTCTCTTGTAGAAGGCTTGCGGCTAGAAATAGTTACTGCCTCTTCTAAGGATTCAGTGCCCTCTTGCTGAATAGTCTCTATTTCATCAATCCAATAAGTTATAGAGACATCTCCAAAATCCAATTTAATATAATCATTATTTCTTTCTGTAATATTACCACTAACACTTTTACCGTTTTTTAAATAAACAGTATCTGCCCTTGCAGTTAATCCTAAGGCGGAAACTAATAAAAATACTAAAAAGAATTTTTTCATAATTTTATTATTAAATTTACTTTTTAAGTAAAGATATAACTTCATCAAGTTGATTTGATATTTTTTTCAAAATATCCATCTGCTCACGCTGAGAACGATCTTGCTTTTCTTGAATTTGTTTTGCCTGAGATGCCATCTTTGATAAATCACCTAATTTACCTAAATCAAACATTTATCCTCCTTATATTGTAATATTTAAAATAAAGATATTCTTTACGATCATTAATTAATTTAAGATTTTTTAGAAAAAGATTTAAGAGTTTTTAAATAATTACTATAGTTAGAGCTTATTTCTCTTAAAGTATCCGACCCAAACTTCTCTAAAAAACTCTCTGTTATTGCAATTGCCGACATACTCTCAGCAATAAAAGCACAGGCAACTATAGCGCAAATATCTGACCGTACAACTGGTGCCTTAGCAGCTTTCTTATTAAGTATATTTACTGAATCAAGCGGTTTTGCTAATGTAGCAATTGGCTTCATGGCTAGCTTTAATACAATCGGTGACCCTGTAGACATGCCTCCCTCAATGCCACCAGAATTATTGGTCTTTCTAATAAAACCCTTACCTTCTTTGTAATATATTGGGTCATGGGAATCGGAACCCTTTACTCTTGCATAATCAAATCCTAAGCCTACCTCAACTCCTTTAACTGCTGGAATACCCATCAGACAAGAAGCAAGCTTAGCATCTAAGCGCTTATCATATTGCATGCAACTCCCTAATCCCGGTAAAACACCATCTATCCAAAGTTCAATTACCCCTCCTAAAGTATCTCCAGCAACAGCAGCAGATTCAATTTCTTTAGTCATTAATTTTTCTTTGCTCTTGTCTATGCAATTTAATTTTGAAATCTTAGTTTGATTAATAATATCATTTATATTTTTAGGGCATTTATCAGAAGAAACTCCTCCTACGCCTAAAGTAAAACTAGCAACTTTTATTCCAAAATTCAGAAGAAATTGTTTACATATCGCTCCAGCACAAACTCTAGCCACTGTTTCTCTTGCTGAAGACCGCTCAAGTATATTTCTTATATCTGTTTCCTGATATTTCATTGCTCCAGCCAAATCAGCATGTGAAGGCCTAGGCACAGAAAGAATAGGTAAACTATCTTTTTTCTGAGTAAATATCTTATTATCTTTATTCTTAACTAACATTGCTATCGGACTACCTAAAGTTATTTTATTGCGTAAGCCAGAAACAATATTAACCTTATCGCTTTCTATAGACATCCGTTTTCCTCGACCAAAACCAGACATCCTTTTTCTTAATTCTTGATTAATAAATTTCTCATCAATACTAACCCCCTTAGGAAAGCCTTCTAGGATAGTAGTAATATATTCCCCATGAGATTCACCAGCAGTTAAAACTCTCATTTTATCCTCCTATAATGTGCACATCACTTATGGAATGAAGTGAACATAGGTGATAGATGCAGATTATCCCAACACTTATTTAGACTTAACCAAACTACAAGTAAGTGCTGGAACAGTTCGGACAAATAATTTATGTTCGTTTATACTCCATAAATTATGTCCTCACATGACAAAACTAAGTATTTTGTTTCCCCAAAAAAATGTAATTACTGTTGCTAAAGATAAATACGGCAAATAAGGTATTAGATGTGTTTTTTTAAAAAAAATAGCATATGCAGAATATAGTAAAGCTATAAAGGGTGCAATAAAAAATACAAGCACTACTGCTTTTACGCCTAAAAATACACCAACCATTCCCATGAAATCAACATCACCCAAGCCTAAAGACTCTTTTTCTCCCTCGATTGACTCTTGCTTACGAAATTTAAGATAAAAATCAAGACCAATATCACCAAAAAACTTAAAAGCGTAAGTAAAACCAAAACCAAAGAGTAATCCTGCAAAAGCCTTATAAAGAGGCAAGACTTTAAGATCAAAAACTCCAGTTTTAAGAAGTGCACAGGTTGGCCATAAAACAAAAAGCAATCCTCCAGTAATCCCTATAAAGCACAAATATATTGGGATAGCATGATAATCAATATCAATAAATGAAACCACCACTAATACCGAGAAAAGAAATACAAACTTTGCTAATTCTAGAGTAAGTCCTAACTTTAAATACAAAACCAGAAAAAATATAGCAGTAATAAGTTCAACTATTGGATATCTTAGAGATATCTTCTCGCTACATTTTCTACAACGGCCTCTTAAAAATAAATAACTTAAAATAGGAATATTGTCATAAAATTTAATAGGCTTTTTACACTTTGGACAAAAAGAACCAGGAAAGGCAAGAGATTTACTCTTAGGCAAACGATGGATACATACGTTTAAAAAACTACCAATACAGCTACCAAAAATAAATACAAATATTTCTATAATCATCTTTTTTTCAACTCCTCATCTATTGCTTCCCACATTACTCGTACTATTTTAACATAAGGAACAGACGTTTGAGTAAAATAAACAAAAGAAAAAGCTCCCTGATAAACAAGCATACCTAAACCATTAGAACATGATAGCCCCTTACTTTTAGCAAGAGACAATAATTTTGTTGAAGCAGGATTATAAATAAGATCATAAACAAACAACTCTTCATGGAGCATGCCTTCTTCTACCAAACAAGGATCATCTTTTGCTAAACCTATAGGAGTTGCATTCACCAATAAATCCTTATTCGTCACATCTAACTGTTGAATTTCATCTACTGTTGATATCTCAAGTTTAGGAAACAATTTTCCTAACATAGAAGAAACGCCTTGAGCCTTAACTTTATCAATATCAAAAATAGCTATTTGGCTTGCTCCTTTTCTAGCTACAGCATAAGCTACAGCTTTTCCAGCCCCTCCAGCACCTAATATAGCTATTCTTTTACTTAAAGGATCAAAGTTCACCTTATTTAAATGCCTTAAGAACCCTGCCACGTCAGTGTTAAACCCTCTTAAAACATTGTTTTTTCTAACTATTGTATTTACAGCTTGGATTTCTTTTGCATAGATGACTGAACCGTCTAATTCTATCAAACCAAAATCCAACACTTTTTCTTTATAAGGAACAGTAACATTTAATCCATGAATATTTTCACTTTCTAAATTACTTAAAAAATTCTCCAACTCCTCAGGTTGTTTCTGAAATAAACGATACTCACCAGGAATATTTAATTTTTTAAAAGCAGCATTGTGCATTACCGGAGAGAACGAGTGCTCTATCGGATTTCCTACTAAACCATATATTTTTAAAGGCTCCATATTTATTTTCCAAAAACAATATTCCAAAAATAATTCCAGTGTTCCTTCTGAAAATAAGAAAAAGGATTAGGGTAAGTATATTTGAGATAATATTCTATTTCTTCCTGAGTTTGATACCTCTTTACCAAATTGTCTCCCTGTCCTTCTTCAACCGGATCATAAATTAAATTCCAAAGCTCAGTCCATTCACCAGGATCAAACTGACCAAATACATTCTTAGCCAAGTGAATAAGCTTAGCTTCTCTGCTAAGAAAGCTTAAAGGACGTTTCCTCTCAGGAGCAAAGGTAAAGGAAAGATTATGCTTATAAATTCCTATTTTTTGTTTTACCGATTCACGCCAAACATTAGCATTCGATTTTAGAAAATTTAACTCTTTTATTTTATGGAAATTAATTACTGCTAAAGCTAATAAAATAATTACAGCAATCCCAATAATATTCTTTAAATACTTCATCCAACCCTATTTAGAGCATCAAGATAAGCTTTTACTGAAGATTCTAAAATATCTGTACTTGATCCTCGGCCGCTAACAATTTTACCCTTAGCAATAATCTCTACTTTTACTCTACCTTGAGCATCTTTTCCGATAGTAATTGCATCAAGCTTATAGTTAAGAAGCTTTGTTTTTACTCCGGTAATCTTATCAATAGCCTTATAGCAAGCATCTACCGGTCCGTCCCCTGTAGATTCAGCTTTACGAATTCTACCTTTATGCTTAATTTTAACTTCGGCATAAGGCTCAACACCAGTCTCAGTAATTGCCTTAGTTGAAATTAAATCGTAAATTTTAACTTTTGGTTTTGTCTGTTCTTCTGCTAAAGCAATCAAGTCATCATCAAAAATTTCTTTTTTCTTATCAGCTAATACTTTAAATTGCTTAAAAATTATAGCTATTCTTTCCTTTGAAAATTTAAAACCGACTTTCTCCAGCCTCTTAGCCAAAGCATGCCGACCAGAATGTTTACCTAAAACTATTTGGCTCTTATCTATTCCTACATCTTTAGGATTCATTATCTCATAAGTACTTCGTTTCTTTAAAATAGCATCTTGGTGAATCCCCGATTCATGAGCAAAAGCATTCTTTCCAACAATAGCTTTATTAGGAGGAATAATAAATCCAGTAAGACTGCTAACTAAACGAGAAGTACGAGCAATCTCCTTAGTCTCTATCCCCATCTTAAGATTCTTAAAAGCATCCTTGCGAGTATTTAAAGCCATTACTATCTCTTCCAGCGAAGCATTGCCTGCACGCTCGCCAATACCATTTATTGTACAGTGAACTTGACGAGCTCCAGCTAAAACTGCTGACAAAGAGTTTGCAACTGCCATACCTAAATCATCATGGCAATGTATAGCTATGGTTGCCTTATTAATATTAGGAACGTTATTGCGGATGTCGGTAATTAAAGAGTGTACCTCTTGAGGATAAGAATATCCTACTGTATCAGGAATATTTATTGTTCTTGCTCCTTCTTTTATCACCGTCTCAACTACTCGATAAAGAAAGTCTTTTTGGGAACGTGTGGCATCTTCTGGTGAGAACTCAACATCAGGGCATAAATTACGAGCAAACTTAGTAGCTTTCTTGGCCAAGTTTAAGATTTCATCTTCGGCTTTTTTAAATTTATATTTAAGATGGATTTTGGAAGTAGCTAAAAAAATATGAATCCGAGAATGTTTGGCTCTTTTTAATGATTCACTAGCAGCTTCTATATCTTTAGTTAGACATCTTGCTAAACCGCATATAGAACTCTTTTTTATTTTCCGAGAAATAAGATCTACAGCTTTAAAATCATCTGGGCTAGCAATAGGAAACCCTGCTTCAATTACGTCTACGCCTAACTTTTCTAACTGATATGCTATTTCTAATTTTTGTTCAGAAGTTAAAGACGCTCCTGGGGCTTGCTCCCCATCTCTTAAGGTAGTGTCAAAGACAATAATTTTTTCTTTTGCCTTTTTCCCCTTCTTTTTCATTACCTGCCTTTAGCTACTCCATCCAAGGCATCATGCCTCGAAGCTCTTTTCCTATTTTCTCAATTGAATGATCTTTCTCTTCTTCAGTTATTCTGTTATAGTTTGGTCTACCTTCTTGGTTCTCTTTTATCCATTCATCAGCAAAAGAACCTGACTGGATTTCACCAAGAATTTTTTTCATTTCTTCTCTGGTCTGTTTATTGATAATTCTTTTACCTCTGGTTATATCTCCATACTCAGCAGTATCAGAAACTCTCTTCCTCATACCAGAAATACCGTTCTTATAAATAAGATCCGTAATCAGCTTAAGCTCATGTAAGCATTCAAAATAAGCAATTTCTGGCTGATATCCAGCTTCGACTAAAGTATCAAATCCAGCTTTTATTAACTCTGAAGTACCACCACAAAGCACTGCTTGCTCACCAAAAAGATCAGTTTCAGTCTCTTCTTTGAAGGTAGTTTCAATAACTCCAGCTCTTGTTCCGCCTATTGCTTTAGCATAAGCTAAGGCTCTATCTTTAGCTTTACCGCTATAATCCTGGAATACTGCGATAAGACAGGGAACACCTCTGCCTAACTCATATTGCTCTCTAACCAAAGCTCCAGGGCCTTTAGGTGCGACCATAAAAACATCCACATTAGCTGGCGGCACTATCTGCTTAAAATGCATATTGAATCCATGAGAAAATACAAGAGCATTTCCTTCCTTAAGATTAGCCTCTATTGCTTTTTTATAAACCATGCCCTGAACGTGATCCTGAGTTAATATCTGTATAATGTCAGCTTGGTTAGCAGCATCTTCTGCCGAGAGAACACTAAAACCATCTTTCTTAGCTTGCTCATAGTTTGGTGTACCCTCTAATTCGCTAACTAAAACTTCAACTCCACTATCTCTTAAATTCAAGGCTTGCCCTCTTCCCTGAATTCCATAACCGATAATAGCTACCTTAAGATTTTTAATTATCTCTAAATCAGCGTCTTTGTCGTAATACATCTTAGCCATTTTAATCCTCCCTTCTTACGATTGATAAATGATAATTGAAAACAATAATTGATAAATAATAATTAAAAACAATTAAAAAACCTTAGTTATCAATTATAAATTATAAATTATTTTTTACTTACTTACCTATTGCAATTCTTCCAGTTCTTACTAATTCTTTTATTCCTAGACTCTTTAGTTGTTTTAGAATTTCATCTTCTTGATGACGATCAGAACAAATTTCTAAAAGAAAATCTTCTTTAGTTTCTTCAATAATTTTTATTGGAAATTTTTTAACTAATCCTTCTATAGCTTTTTTATTTCTATCATTATTTAATATCTTAGTTAAAATTAAATCTCTATCAACATATTCCCGACGAGTAAAATCAATTACAATGATCACATCAATAAGCTTATTCAGCTGTTTCTTTATTTGCTCTAGTATTCTTTCATCCTCAGCATTTACTACAATAGTCATACAAGAAACTGTAGGATCATGAGTTTCACCAACTGCTAAAGATTCAATGTTATATCCTCGAGCACTAAACAAAGAAGCAACTCGTGCTAGGACTCCAAATCTATTTTCAACTAAAGCTTGTATAGTATGTCTCATAAAATTTATAATTTATAATTGATAATTGATAATTTAAAACTTATAACTTAAAACTTAAAACTATCCTATGCCATTCCACCTATCATTCTATTGATTGCCTCTCCTGCCGGTACCATTGGAAATACATTCTCCTCAGGCTCAATTCGAAAATCAGCTACTATCGATTTCTTTGCCAAAAGAATTTTTTTAACTGAACTCTCTACATCACTAATCTTCTCAACTCTAATACCGTCAATTCCATATCCTTCTGCAACTTTAACAAAATCAGGATTCTTTAAAGTGGTGCCAGCATAGCGTCGATCATAAAAAAGTTCCTGCCACTGCCGTACCATCCCTAAATAACCATTATTTAAAATAATTATCTTTACATTTAAGTTATAAGTACTCAGAGTAGCTAATTCCTGAATATTCATTTGTATTGATCCATCTCCAGCTATAACAATAACTTCCTTTTCAGGATTAGCGATTTTTGCACCAATTGCTGCTGGAAAACCATAACCCATAGTTCCTAGACCTCCACTAGATAAAAATTGACGCGGATAGTCATACTTATAAAATTGTGACGCCCACATTTGATTTTGCCCTACTTCAGTAACAATAATAGCTTTGCCTTCAGTCTGTTTGCAAATCTCTTCAATAACATGTTGAGGTTTTATTTTATTGCTACCATGTTTATCATAAGCAAGCGGAGATTTCTTCTTCCAGCCATCTATTTTTTTATGCCACTTGCCTAAATCTGAAAGCTTAGATTCATCAATTTCCTCAGTAAGCTGTCCTAAAACATTTTTAGCATCTCCTACGATAGGAATATCTACTTTTATATTCTTACTTATTGAAGTTGGATCAATGTCTACATGAATTATCTTTGCCTCAGGAGCAAAAGCATCAAGCCTACCAGTAACTCTATCATCAAAGCGTGACCCAACTGAGATTAAAAGATCACTTTCGGTGATAGCCATATTAGCATAGACAGTCCCATGCATTCCCGGCATACCTAAAAATAAATCATTTGTAGATGGAAATCCTCCTAAACCCATAAGAGTAGCCGAAACAGGAATTTTAGTTTTTTCAGCAAACTTTAAAAGTTCATTGTGAGCTTCTGATATTATAATTCCTCCACCAGCAATAACTACCGGTTTCTTAGACTCATAAATTAATTTTAAAGCTTTCTTTATCTGTCCAGGATGACCATAATAAGTAGGGTCATAACTTCTCATTTCTATTTTTTCAGGATAGTTAAAATCTGCATCTTGAATTTGTATATCAACCGGCAAATCTATAACTACTGGTCCTGGTCTTCCAGTGCTAGCTAAATAAAAAGCTTCCTTAATGGTATAAGCAAGAGCTTTAACATCCTTTACTAAGTAATTATACTTTGAAATAGAACGAGTCACTCCAGTAACATCTGCTTCTTGGAAAGCATCATTCCCGATTAAAGATGTTTTTACCTGACCAGTTATTGCTATCATTGGTACAGAATCCATATGAGCGGTAGCAATACCAGTAATTAAATTAGTAGCTCCTGGCCCAGAAGTAGACAAACAAACTCCAACTTTGCCAGTAGAACGAGCATAGCCATCAGCAGCATGAGCAGCTGCCTGTTCGTGACGAGTTAAGATAAATTTTATTGGGGCATCATACAAACAATCAAAAATAGGTATAACCGTACCACCAGGGTAACCAAAGATTACCTCTACCCCTTCACGAATTAAACTTTCTATCAGTATTTTAGCACCTTTCATCGTTTATCTACAATAGTTTATCCTGCTTTTACTACTTTATGTTTTCAACAAACCATCTACTTCCAAACTATTACTTACGCTGGATCCAATATTGCCCTTCGGGCATCTTTGCTTCGCAAAGATTGGATATATAGTAATCTAGATTATATCATTGCCTTCGGAAAAAACAACAATGAAATTAATTCTTCTTCTTTTGTTATCTTTGTATTTTAAGAATAAAAAGGGGTTTACCTCTTTACTTTAAGTCTTTAAGAAGCTTATATTCAACGCTATCAGCTAAAGCCTGCCAAGATGCTTCAATAATAT
>JAGLSH010000014.1 GCA_023135855.1 Candidatus Omnitrophota bacterium | reverse complement strand
GTTAAATAAGAGTAAGAGTTTACTTGGTGTTGGGATTATAGAAGTTAGATCCAGGTTTAATAAAGGTGATGCAGTTATTATAGTTGATGCTGAAGAAGATGTTGTGGGTTGTGGATTGGTGAATTATAGCTCTGACGATTTCAAGAATGCTAAGACTAAACGTTTTGAGAAAGAAGTAATTCATAGAGATAATTTTGTTAAAGCAGTAGATGGTTGGACTTATCATAAGAACAAAAAATAAGAGATAAATTGATATGAGTAGTTATATTAAAAAGTTAGTAAAAGAGGCGAAAGCAGCCAGTTATGAATTAGCAAAGTTATCCACTGCCAATAAGAATAAGGCTCTCAAAAATATGGCTAAAGCCTTAATAGACGGTAAAGATTTTATTTTGCGTGAGAACAAAAAAGATATCACGCTGGCAGTAAAGAATAAATTAAAAAAGAGTTTTATTGACCGGCTTTCTTTAAATAATAAACGCTTGGAAGAGATGAGTGCTTCGCTTAAGGCAGTAGCAAATTTAGCTGATCCTGTGGGACAAACTATGTCTACGAAGAAAAGACCTAACCAAATGATAGTAAAAAAGGTCAGAGTTCCTATCGGGGTAGTTTTAATTGTTTACGAGGCAAGACCAAATGTTACTAGTGATTGTGTTGGCTTATTATTTAAAACTTCTAATGTTGGGATATTAAGAGGTGGAGGTAGTTCCATAAACTCTAATAAGGCTATAGGGAAAGTACTAGAAAAAGCTTTGAGGAAGAGTGGTATTAATTTCCCAGTATTTTTTGTAGTTGAGAAGACAGAACATAAAGTAGTAAGTGAGCTTTTAAGAGAGGAGCAATATATTGACTTAGTTATTCCTCGTGGAGGAGAAGCTCTTATAAGGAAGGTTACTGATATTTCAAGAATACCAGTAATAAAACATTATAAAGGGATATGTCATATTTATGTAGATAAAAAGGTTGATTTAAAACAGGCATTAGATATTTGTGTAAATTCTAAGGTCCAAAGACCTTCAGTTTGTAATGCTGTAGAGACTATCCTGATTCATAAAACCGTAGCTAATAAATTTTTATCTCTTCTTAAGAAAGAATTTGATAAATCTGGTGTTGAGATAAGAGGAGATTCTAAAACAGTAAAATTATTGTCTGGTATAAAAAGGGCAAACAATAAAGATTGGACCACAGAATATCTTGATTTAATTATTTCAGTAAAAGTTGTAGAATCAATTCAGGAAGCAATTGATCATATTAATCTTTATGGTTCTCATCATACTGATAGCATTCTTACTAAAGATATTAGTAGTGTTAATAAGTTTGTAGGAGAGATAGACTCTGCCTGTTGTTTTAGCAATATCTCTACTCGTTTTAGCGATGGTTATCAATTTGGTTTAGGAGCAGAAATAGGTATTTCTACTGATAAGCTGCATGCCAGAGGACCAATGGGACTAGAAGAGTTAACTACATATAAGTATGTGGTTTCAGGAGCAGGTCAAGTACGGACATAAAGGGAGAAGGATAAAGGAAGAAGTGAAGAGTAATGAAAAAAAAGAGATTTAGAAGAAAGAGCTTTCAATTTTGCGGTAGAAACGGTTAAATTTTTGAAAGATATCAAATATTCAAAAGAAAATGAATCTATAAAATATCAATTATCAAAATCAGCCACTTCAATTGGTGCGAATTATAAAAACAGCTGACATTTCAAAGGGGCAAAAGTTGGATTATTTAACTAAAGAAGCAGAAGAATTAAAGAAGATTTTCTCAAGCATAATGAAGAAGATCCATAAGCGAGATGATGTATAGTATTTTACTTTATCCTTTATCCTTTAACCTTTATTCTTGATATGAAGATAGGAATACTTGGAGGAACATTCAATCCGCCGCATGTAGGGCACCTTACTATAGCTCAAGATATTTTAGATTCTTTAGGGTTAGATAAGGTTGTTTTTATTCCTACTAATACGTCGCCCCATAAAAATAATAATGGTGTTAGTGGACAGATAAGATTAGAGATGGTAAAATTGGCAACTTCAGGCAATAAGGCTTTTGAAGTTTTGGATTTAGAAATAGAAAGAGGAGGCACTTCTTTTACTATTGATACTGTACGAGAATTAAAAAAGAAATATCCTGAAGATGAAATATATCTTATTATTGGTTCAGATTTAGCAAATGAGTTTTCTTCTTGGAAGGATCATGAAGATATCAAAAAAGAAGTAAAAGTAGTAGTAGCTAATCGCAAAGAGTATCCTCTTGAGAAGAGAACTCCTTATTTAGTAGTGGATATTAGGCAGATAGAATTATCTTCATCTCAAATACGAGAATTAGTGAAGAGTCAGTCTTCAATAAAAGGTTTAGTTAAAGAAGCAGTAGAGAGTTATATACAAGAACGTAGTCTTTATAAAGGGTGAAGGAGGAGCAATGATCAAATTTGGCACGGATGGATGGCGAGCAATTATAGCTGAAGATTTTACTTTTGAAAATTTAAAAATTCTTTCTCAAGCAATTGCTGATTACCTAGAAGAGACAACAGTAAAGGCTAAGCGCAAAAAAGTTGTTATTGGTTATGATCGTAGATTTTTGTCTAAAGAATTTGCTCAAACTGTAGGATGTGTTTTAGCAGCTAATAATATAAAAGTTAATTTATCAAACAGAGATGTGCCTACTCCGGCAGTAAGTCTTCATTGCCGAAACAAGAAATATGATTTAGGTGTTATGATTACAGCATCTCACAACCCAGCACGATTCAATGGTTTAAAAATTAAGGCTCCTGAAGGCGGTTCTGCTGACAAAACTCTTACTGATAAAGTAGAAAGCTTATTAGGGAAGCACAAACCCAAATATATTGATATAGCTTTAGCTAAGAAGAAGAATTTATTAGTTTTAGAAGATTTAACTATTTATTATATGGATTTTTTACGAAAATTTATAGATATCAAAAAAATAAAAAAATTAAAGTTAAAAGTTTTAGTAGATGTAATGTATGGTTCAGGAGATAATTTTGTTGAAAGAGCCCTAGGTCAAAGTAATATTGAGATAGATTACCTACATAATGAGTTTAATCCTTCTTTTGGTGGGATTCGTCCTGAACCAATAGCTAGTAGCTTGGTTGAGATGATGGCTAAAATGAAAAAAGGAAAATATGATATTGGTGTAGTTTTAGATGGCGATGCTGACAGGATTGCTATGGTCGATAGCAAGGGCAATTATATAAATGCTCAAGTTATCTTACCGCTTTTAGCTATTCATATGGTTAAGAATAGAAAGGTAAGTGGAGGAATTGCTAAAACAGTTGTTGGTAGCAATGTAATTGATAAGGTAGCTCTTTCTTTAGGAGTAGTTTGCTATGAGACTCCAGTAGGGTTTAAGTATATATCTAACTTGTTTGAGGATAATCTTATTTGTATTGGTGGAGAAGAAGCCGGAGGAATTGGCTTTAAAGGTTATATTCCTGAAAGAGATGGTTCAGCAGCTTTTCTTCTTCTTTTGGAGATGATTGTTGACGAAGGTAAAAAGTTTAGTACTCTTTTATCTGATTTCTATAAGAAATATGGTAGATATTATTATAGCCGTTCAGCTATTCCAGTAAAAAGTATTAAAAAGGGCTTATCAGATTTAAAGTTGCCAACTTTTCTTGGCGGCAAGAAGGTAGAAAGAGTAAATACTCTTGATGGGATAAAATTAATAGCTGGCGATTGCTGGCTTATGTTTAGGAAATCAGGTACAGAGCCAATTGTTAGGGTTTATGCTGAAAGTAAAAGTAAGAAAGAATCTGATCAGCTTGTTGCTCTAGGTAAAAGAAAAGTTTATGTTTTATAGAGCATCCACTGCTTTAGTTTATTGTTATTTGAAAGCATTCTTTAATTTGAAGATAGAAGGAAAAGAGTCTGTTCCCAAGAAAGGACCTTTCATTCTAGCGGCAAATCACTTAAGTAACTTAGATCCACCTCTTCTAGCTACTGTTTCTCCTCGAAAAGTGGGGTTTCTTGCTAAAGAGGAGTTATTTAAAAGCAAGATAGCTGCTTTTTATTTTAAAGGAGCAGGTGTAATGCCTTTGAAGAGAGGGCAAAGTGATATTAGGGCTGTACGATTGGCTCTTAAATTGCTTAAGAGTAGACCTTTAACTATTTTTCCTCAAGGGACAAGAGGAGGTAGTATGGAGGCTGCAAATAGTGGAGTAGGTTTTCTTTGCAAAAAGGCTAAAGTTCCTGTGGTTGTAGCAAGAATTTATGGAACCGAGGAAGAATCTTGTAAAGGTGTGAATTTATTCAACAAAGGTAAGATAAGGGTTATCTTTGCCAGAGTTGAGAATATAGAAGAGGGTGATAGCTATGAAGATATTACCCAAAAAGTCATGAGTAAAATAAAAAGTCTTTAGGGCATTTACCGTTGACAAACATAGCGATTTGAGAGATAATTGTAAAATTTTTCTAAGGAGGATTAGGTAAAAATGGAAAACGCGATTACAGAACTAGCTAAAGCTTATTATGATTCTATTAAGGAATTAAACGAGGGAGAGATTATAACCGGTAAGGTTATCATTGTAAATCCTACTGAAGTTATAGTTGATGTTGGCTATAAATCTGAAGGGGTAATTCTTCGTGATGAATTTAAAGGCGTTGATATAGAAAATTTAAAAGAAATTGATGTCTATGTTGAGAATGTTGAAGATGAAGATGGTAAAATCGTTCTTTCCTTTAAGAGAGCTAGGGAAGCCAAAGGATGGCTAACTCTGATTGAAAGCTTTAAGGAAGGAGATTTAGTAGAAGGCATGGTTTTACGTAAAGTAAAGGGTGGATACATAGTAAGTGTTTTTGGAGTTGAAGGTTTTCTGCCGCAGAGTTTATCTTCGTTTAGAACTTTTGAAAATGAAGATGTAATGAGTAAGACATTTAAATTCCAAATTATAAAAATGAATAAACTTAAAGGTAGCTTCATTGTTTCTCGTAAAGATGCGGTTAGGGCAGAGAGAGAAGTTGCTCGTAAGAAGATTTGGGAAGAGATTAAAGAGGGTGAGACAATAAAAGGCCGGGTAAAAAGTATTACTAATTTCGGTGCTTTTATTGATTTAGGAGGAGTAGACGGACTTCTTCATATTGCCGATATGAGTTGGAAGAAAATTACTCATCCTTCAGAGATTGTTGCTGTAGGAGATGAGATCCAGATTATGATTTTAAAGTTTGATAAGGAGAAAGGTAAGATTTCTCTTGGCTTAAAACAGACCACCCCTGATCCTTGGAAAGAAATAGGTGATAAGTTCCCTGTAGATTCCTTAATAAAAGGGAAAATTACTAATATTCAAAATTATGGAATATTTGTAGAGTTAGAAAAGGGAATTGAGGGATTAGTCCATATAAGTGAAGTTTCCTGGACAAAGAGATTTATCAACTTGCATGATGTTTTTGCTATTGGTGATACTGTAGAGGTAAAAATTATCAGCGTTGATTCCAACGAAAGAAAAATTTCTTTAAGCATTAAACAATTAGAAAAGGATCCTTGGGAAGATGTAGAGAAATTAATTACCATTGACAATGTAATTGCTGGTAAAGTTAGTGGTTTCGGTGATGGTTGTACCTATATAGAACTAGACAATGGTTTGGAAGGTATAATTTACAATGAAGATATTTCTTGGACTAAAAGACTTACTCGGGCTCAAGAAGTTTTAAAAAGAGGACATGGCTATGAATGGAAGGTTTTAGGCCTAGACCGAAGTAACAAAAAAGTTATTTTGGGTGTAAAACAATTAAAAGAAGATCCATGGCCTCAAATTCTTGAGAAATTTCCAATCGGAAAAGTTGTAGAGGGAGAGGTAATTAAAATTACTAATTTTGGTGTGTTTGTAAGTATAGATAAGGACTTAGAAGGGTTGGTTTTCTCAGGAGAAATAGAAAAAGAAGCTGTGGATGAGTATAAACCTGGTGAGAAGATGAAGGTTAAGATAATCAAAATTGACCAGGGGTCGGCAAAAATAGGTCTTTCAGCAAAAATAGATGAACCCCGTTAGGCATTTTGCTTTAACGGGTAATCGAGGTGATATGTCTAACGGGGTGAAGAACAAGATAGCCCAACATCTTGAACTTATAAAAGAGAACTCAGTTGATTTAATCTCTGAGAGTGAACTAGTTCTTAAGCTAGAGAATTCTTTCAAGAAGAATAAACCTCTTAAGCTAAAGATCGGATTTGATCCCACTGCAAGAGATATTCATTTAGGTCATACTGTGCTTCTTAGGAAATTGCGTAAATTACAGGATCTAGGGCATCAAGTTCACCTTATTATAGGTGATTTTACTGCTAAGATAGGAGATCCTTCTCAAAGAAGTGCTTTACGTCCGGTTCTAAGTGATAGAGAAATTAAATCTAACGCTGCTACTTATACTAAGCAGGTATTTAAGATTCTTAACAAGAAGAAAACTAAGATAATCAATAATAGTATTTGGTATAAAAAAATGGGATTACCTAAGTTTTTGTCTTTGCTATCTTCTTATACTATAGCTAGGATACTTGAGCGTGATGATTTCTCGCAAAGAATTAAGAAAGGCAAGCCACTTACTGTTTTAGAGATAATTTATCCTTTAATACAAGGATATGATTCTTATAAGATGGAAGCTGATATTGAATTTGGCGGGACTGACCAGAAGTTTAATTTAATTGTTGGTCGGCATCTCCAGCAGACTTTTGGCCAATCTCCTCAAGTAGTTGTTACTATGCCTATTTTAGTAGGACTAGATGGAAAGGATAAGATGTCAAAGTCTTTAAATAATTACATTGGTGTAACTGAAGACTCTAAGTCTATGTTTGGCAAAATAATGAGTATTTCTGATGAAATTATGTGGGAATATATCAGACTGCTTAGTGACTTTAACCCTAATGAATTAAAAGAGAAACATCCTAAAGAGGTGAAACTAAACTTATCTGAGAGTATTGTTTCTTTTTATCATTCTAAAGAAAAGGCTCAAAAGGAAAGAAAAGAGTTTGAAGGAGTATTCTCCAAGGGTCAATTACCAAAAGAGATGCCAATAGTTAAGGTCAAAGAATCTGTAGTCGATATAATAGAGATTTTGCATAACGCTAAGATGGTTGCCTCTAAAAATGAGGCTCGAAGACTCCTGTCTCAAGGAAGCATTTCGCTTCTAGATTCAGAAGCCAAAGTAATCGCTGTTTTGAAAGAACAAAGCTTAAAAATTTCTTCTCAAGGAGCAATTTTTAAGGTTGGTAAGAAGAGATTTTTAAAGCTAATTCTTCAATAAAATTTCTTGCATTTTACCTTGCGGTTGTTATAATAATTTTCCAGAAAAAACCAATCTTTTAGCTAATAAAAGGTGTTTTTAGATTAGCAAATTCTTAAAGCAATATTAGAATTAAGGGATAATAAAATATGCCAGAATTGAGAAAAGATCCTATCATTGGACGCTGGGTTATTATTGCTACCCAACGAGCAAAAAGACCTAATGATTTCAAACCTGAGAAAGATGCTATTGTTGAAAAGGATTCTTGTCCTTTTTGTGAAGGTAATGAAAAACTAACGCCTCCTGAAGTTGATGTAGATAGGCCTTTTACTGCTGATAAAGATGTTCCAGGATGGCTTACTAGGACAGTTCCTAATAAGTATCCAGCTTTAGAGAATGTAGCTGATTTGGGAAAGAAGAGTGAAGGAATTTTTGACATGATGGAAGGGGCAGGCCAACATGAGGTTATAATAGAAAGCCCTAACCATGAAAAGCAACTAGCTGATTTAAGCGTTGATGAGATTAAGAGAGTAATAGCTGTTTATAAAAGAAGAAGTATTGCCTTGGGTAAGGATCAGCGTTTTAAATATGTATTAATATTCAAAAATTATGGTTTAGCTGCTGGTGCTTCTCTAGAACATAGTCATACTCAGCTAATATCCTTACCGATAGTTCCTCGAAGAGTCAGTGGAGAGCTTGAAGGTATGCAGCGCTATTTCAAAGAGAAAAAGAAATGCGTATTTTGTGATTTAATTGAACAAGAAAAAAAAGAGAAAAAACGTCAGGTTTGTGAGAATGATGATTTTTATGCTTTTTGTCCTTTTGCTTCACGTTCACCATTCGAGATTTGTATAGTTCCTAAGGAACATCAACATTCTTTTGTTGCTATTAGCGAAGACCAAATTGATAGTTTTTCAAAAATATTAAAAGATGTTCTCGTGCGGATGAAAGTTTTATTAGATAATCCGCCTTATAATTTCATTATCCATACTAGTCCACTCAATGGTGAAACTAGTCAATTGTTCCATTGGCATGTTGAGCTGATGCCTAAGCTAACTAAAATTGCTGGGTTTGAGTGGGGAACAGGGTTTTATATAAATTCTACACCGCCGGAATTGGCGAGTGAATGTTTAAGAGAGGTAAGTGAGGCTTCACTTTTTCAATCGGAGAAAAGAAAAAGTGATTAGCCTAACTTATCCCGAAACATTCTTTAAAAATTTTCGTGAAATTTTTAAAGTATTTAGATGTTTCGGGGTAATTTAGAGGTGAGTGGTTAATATTTTTTTAATAAACTGTATCCCGACTCCCCCCTAGAAATTGCAAAGCAATTCCAGAGGGCAGAAGATGTTGAAAAATTGTGTTCCATAATTTTTCAACGCTCGTCGGGATCAATTCTCCGCCTAAGGCGGATCATTAAGGAGGAAAAAATGGCAATAAAAGTAGGTATTAACGGATTTGGTAGAATTGGAAGATTAGTATTAAGATCAGTGATAGAAAGAGAAGAAAATGATATTGATGTTGTGGCTGTAAATGATCTTACTGACGCAGCTACATTAGCTTATCTTCTTAAGTATGATTCGAATTTTGGCATTCTTTCAAATGAAGTCAAAGCTGAGGGAGATTCTCTTGTGATTGATGGTAAAAAGATTAAAGTTTTATCAGAGAGAGACCCTGGCAAACTTCCTTGGGCAGAGTTAGGAGTAGATGTAGTTGTAGAATCAACTGGATTTTTCCGTGATGCTAAAACGGCAGGACTACATTTATTAGCTGGAGCAAAAAAAGTTATAATATCAGCCCCAGCTAAAGGAGACATCGCTACTTTTGTTTTAGGAGTAAATGAAGAAAAATATGATGCTGACAAAGATAATATAGTATCTAATGCTTCTTGTACTACTAATTGTATAGCACCAGTAGCAAGGGCTTTAAAAGATGCTTTTGATATTAAGAAAGGACTTATGACTACAATTCATTCTTATACTAATGATCAAAAAGTATTAGATTATCCACATTCTGATTTACGTAGAGCTAGGGCAGCAGCGCTTTCAATGATACCAACTACAACTGGGGCAGCTAAAGCGGTAGGATTAGTCATTCCTGAATTAAAAGGAAAGCTTGATGGTTTAGCAATAAGAGTTCCTACACCTACTGTTTCTATAGTAGATGTTGTATTCCAACTAGGAAAAGAAACTACAACTGAAGAAGTAAATAAAGTTTTAACTGATGCTGCCAATGGTAAGATGAAAGGAATCATGGGGGTAAGTAATGATCCATTAGTATCTATTGATTTTAAGAAGAATCCACTTTCTTCAATAGTAGACGCTAAGCAAACATTTTGTTTTGGTGACATGGTTAAGATTTTATCTTGGTATGACAACGAATGGGGTTATTCTTGCAGAGTAGTAGATTTAATTAAATACATGGTTAAATAAGAGAGCTAGGATTAAAAAATGAACAAGAAATCAATAGAAGACATTGACCTTAAAGGTAGGAAAGTATTGGCACGGGTTGATTTTAATGTACCCTTGGATGATAACCTAAAGATTACTGATGATAATAGAATTCAGAAGGCGATGGAGACAATAAGCTATGTTATCCAGACCCAAGGAAAACTTATCTTGATGAGTCATTTAGGTAGGCCTAAAGGTGAGAGGAAAGATGAGTTTAGCTTAAAGCCAGTAGCCGAACATCTAAGTGAGTTGTTGAAGAAACCGGTTAGGTTGCTCAATGATTGTATTGGCGATGAAGTTAAAATGGTTGTTGATCAAATGAATGAAGGTGAGGTTGTTCTTTTGGAGAATTTAAGGTTCCATAAGGGTGAGACAAAGAATGATCCTGAGTTTGCTAAGAAGCTAGCTGAGTTAGGAGATGTGTTTGTCAATGATGCTTTTGGAACTTGTCATCGGGCTCATGCATCTACTGAGGGAATAACTCATTACCTTGATTCAGTATCAGGGTTTTTAGTTAAAAAAGAAATAGAATACTTTAGTAAGATTTTAACTTCAAGCGCTAAACCTTTTATCTTTATACTTGGAGGAGCAAAGGTATCAGATAAGATTCCAGTTATAGAGAACATGATTGATAAAGCTGATTGCCTCCTAATTGGTGGAGCAATGGCTTACACTTTTATGAAAGTACAGGGTATTGATGTTGGTTTTTCACGTGTAGAAAAAGAATCATTTGAAATAGTAGAGAAGATACTTAAGAAAGCAAAAGAAAAAGAAGTTGGAATACTCCTACCAGTTGATCATGTGGTGACTGATGATATTAAAGAAGCTACTAATGTTAAGACGACTGAGGGTGCTTCTGTTGATTCAGGGTGGATGGCTGTTGATATTGGTCCTAAGACAATAGAGCTTTTTTGTGATAAGATAAAAGAGGCTAAGACTATTGTTTGGAATGGGCCGGTAGGAATTTTTGAAAAAGATGTATTTGCTAAAGGGTCTTTAGCTATAGCTACAGCTATAGCTAAATCAGAAGCAACATCAGTTATTGGCGGAGGAGATACTGCAGCTGCAGTCGCAAAGTTTTCTTTGGCTGGGGAGATGTCACACATCTCTACTGGCGGAGGAGCATCTTTAGAGTATTTAGAAGGTAAAGTATTGCCAGGGGTTGCAGCCTTGGATGATAAGTGATAACTAAGGAGAAGGTTTTTTAAACCTCAATTATTAATTATCAAATATAAGTTATATATTATGAAGGAGTAAAAATGAGAAAACCTGTTATTGCCGGCAATTGGAAGATGAATAAAACTATTTCTGAATCAATTGAGTTAGTTAATGGTTTAAAGAGAGAACTTATTGATATCCAAGAGGTAGAGATTATTGTTTGTCCTGTATATACAGCGCTTTCTGATATCTCGGACTTAATAGTAGATTCTAATATTTTCCTAGGAGCTCAAAATGTTTATTGGAAAACCTCAGGTGCGTTTACTGGTGAGATTTCACCTTTAATGCTAAAGGATGTCGGGTGTAAGTATGCAATTATTGGACATTCTGAAAGAAGAAAGTATTTTAATGAAAGTGACCAGAGTGTAAATAAAAGAATTAAAGCAGCTTTAAGGGAAGGATTAACTCCTATTTTTTGTGTAGGTGAAACTTTAGAAGAGCGTGAAGCGAATAAAACTACTGATGTTGTAAAAAGGCAGTTGTCTGAAGGCCTAGAGGGTTTAGAGAAAGAAGCACTTCTAAATTTAATTATTGCTTATGAGCCGGTATGGGCTATTGGCACTGGCAAAACTGCAACTCCCGAACAAGCTCAAGAAATTCATGGTTTTATTAGAAGTTGGTTAGTTGAGAATTGTTCAGAAGAAGTGGCAGAAAGTTTACGCATTCTTTACGGAGGGAGCGTAAAAGAAACCAATATAAAGGAACTAATGCAACAGAATGATATTGATGGAGCATTAGTAGGAGGAGCTTCTCTAGACAGTTCTTCCTTTGTAGGAATAGTAAAAAATTCCTTGGGATAATTTTTAATAAGGAGAGAAACGACTATGTATAATCTAGTTTTAACTATTCATGTTATTGTTGTAATATCTTTGATCGGAATGATTCTTGTCCAAAGAGGTAGAAGTGGAGGTCTTGTTGAAGCTTTAGGAGGAGTAGAATCTATCTTTGGTACCAAAACTAATAATTTTTTTGTAAAAGTAACTGTAACCTTGGCTATTGGTTTTTTTCTTACTTCAATATCATTAGCTTATCTTTCTAAAGAAAAAGGAAAGTCTTTAATGGGCAGATATAAAAATGTAACTGCTGAAGTTGGAGAAGAGGGTGTTACCGAAGTTACCGTTAAAGATGCTTCTGGAAACGTTGTTCCAGATTCAATTGAAGAAATATCTATTTCCCAAGAGCCAGCATCTTTGCAGGAGTCTTCATCTATAGCTGATGAAGGAGTTTTGCCCTTGTCGAATGAAGAGTAAAATATTTTTAATTATAATAATAAGTAGTCTGCTTTCAGTTTCTTTAGCCTCGGCTAAGGAGATTTTCAAGAAGCCTTACAAAGATTACAAAATGGTTTGTGGTCAAAGAGGTGGAGAGTTGGTTCTCTCGACTGTTACTGATCCTAAGTCATTCAATCCAATAGTTGCTA
>JAGLSH010000013.1 GCA_023135855.1 Candidatus Omnitrophota bacterium | reverse complement strand
CACTCTTAGCAGCCTCTCTAGCTTTAAGAAGACGTCTATAGCGATAAAGAAGTAAGGACTTAGAAACTTCAGGAAGATGTAAGTCATATAAATGAAAAGCAAAAATTTCATCCCAAAATATATGTCCGCGATAAGCTTCACCATGTAATCCTCTAGCTGGAAGACCGGCATCAATTTTTACATTATGCGAAGAAGCTGTTTGAAGAAGATGAAAAATATGAAAACGTAATATTCGTTGCGAAAAAGTATGGCCTTCAATTTTTATATCGAACTTTTTCCAAAGTTCTTCCCATTTTTTCTGATGAGTTTCAAGTAATTTTTTAAAACGAAGTGATTTTTTCAAATCTCTAGTTGCACTTGCTACCGGGTTAACAACATCCTGATCTTTTGATGTATAAATTGAAACTGTCTTCTCAATCCTATAAGAAGATCTTGCTTGAGCAAAAAATTTAAATTCTTGGCCAATCCTTTCTTTCCCTTTCATGAGACGCCTGATACTGGGCTTTATTTCTCGCTCAGAAGCAAAAATACGGGTCTTAGCAGCTTGGGCAACTTCAATTTTTGAACGACTAGTCTTCATTGAAAGAAATATTCCGTTTCTCTCAAAGCTGCCTAAAGAAGAAGCTTTCCAATGTTTAGAATTAAGCTGACGATATCTTTCTACTCCAGCATTAAGTACAGTACCATCCAGCATTGTTCTTACAGTAATCCACTCATTGTAATTCTCAGGAATAATAATATATTCAAAAGCTCCACAATGAGGATCGGCTATATGAACAATTCTATTCATCTCAACAAAAGTCTTGTGTCCTTTTCGATTTTGAAAACGAATTTTCCTACTTAATATACCTTTTCGCATATCAAGCTTTTGTTTAAAGGAAAGTATTCTAGTCGTTGAAGGATAAAACCACTCGCCATTGCCAATCTTAAAAGTTAAAAAAATCCAATTAGGACAATTTACCATATCTTCATTGATAATTGTCCTGCCAGCTATATGAGTTGCTAGACGATTATAGACTCCAGCAATATAAGTTCCCGGATAATGGATTTTAGAAGCCACTGATTCGGGAACAGCACCGCGAGTTGCAAAATAACCATTACCCAATGTGCAAAGTGATTCCCTTAAAGCTTCTTCGGCTGGCTCAAACCTCTCATAAACTATTGTCCAAGGAGGTGAAGTTTCAATATTAGTGCTTTTAAGTAATTGCGAGGATTCTTTCAAATAATTCCTTTACTTCTTTTGGTGAAGACAAGACAAAATCAGCTGCCGAAGCCTTAGATTTATCCGAAACCAAGATACTGGTTCCACGAGTGCAGACTGTTCTAAAAGCATCTTCATCAGTTGTGTCATCCCCTATATAGACCACAGAATAATCTTCCCAATTAATTCCTAAGGCATTCATTACCCACTTTACAGCCTTACCTTTATTCCAATCTATAGCTGGAAGAATTTCAAAAACTTTTTTACCTTCCATTAAACGTAAAGTTTTATTCTCTTGAATTATTTCTTCAACTAAAATCTTTATTTTCAGAATTTTATCTTCTTCGCTAACTAAGCGATAATGCACAGCTGTGCTAAATTTTTTCTCCTCAATTATCATCCCGTCAATTCCAGATAACTCTTTCTTTAATTTCTCAATTACCTTAAAAACTAAAGGTATGGTCTGCTCAGCTTGAGGCTCGACCATTACAACTTCCGGACCTTTAATATCAAAGCCATGACTCCCGGCATAAATTAATCCCGGAATACCAACGAGTTTTTCAACATCCTCTCTCATTCTTCCACTTACAATTGCAGTAGTATATTTTTGAGATAATTCTTTTACAGTCTCTCGCATCTCTTTGGAAATCACTGCTAAATCCGGGCGTGAAACTATTGGAGTTAAAGTTCCATCATAGTCTAGAAAAAAGACTATTTTCTTACCACTAAAAAGATGAGATTTTCCGCTAGCTAAATAAGAAGAATTTATAATTGCTTTTGTTTCTTTTTCTTTCCCTTCTAAAGATTCTATTGTCTCGCTTTTCTTATCCCAACCTTGAAATAAACCCCGAGGCTTCTTATGAAACCACTGCTCAATTAATTCTAAATTTATTTCTGATAAATCAGCAACTACCAGATCAGCTCCATTAGCAAGTAATTCTTTCTGATTGTTTTCTCTAGCTAAACCAATAACTAAACCGAATCCGCCATTTCGCCCAGCTGCTACTCCTGAGGTTGCATCTTCAACAACTATTGACTCAGCCGGTATAGTCCCAAGATTAAAAGCTGCTGTTGTAAAAATATCTCCTTCTGGTTTTCCTTTTAAGCCCATCTCAACAGAAACTACACCATCTACTCTTGTTTTGAAGAAATTTTCAATCTTAGCAACTTCTAAAATCTCCTTACAATTCTTTGAAGAGGATGCCACCCCTATCTCTACTCCAGAAGCCTCTAAAGATTTAACTAATTCAAGAGTAGAAGAATAAACCTCAACTCCTTTATCCTTTAAAACCTGACAAAATTTTGTATTCTTCTTATTTCCTATGCCGCAAACAGTCTCGGTATCTTGAGAATCAGCTGGATCTCCATAAGGAATATTAATGCCTCTTGATTCTAAAAAACTTTGTACGCCTTTATATCGAGGTTTTCCATCAACATAAGGAAGGTAATCAGCTTGATGAGTAAATTCTTTAAAAGGCTCTCTATCTCTCTTCTCTCTTAAGTGTAAATACTCATCAAAAGCCTCTTTCCAAGCTGCTGCATGAACAAGGGCAGTCTTAGTAATTACGCCATCTAGATCAAAAATAACCGATTTAAAAGAATATTTGCTACTCATATAATAAAATTCCTCTTTTAGGTAAACCCCCGTTAGAAATTTTGCTTTTCTTCACCCTTATATTTCTAACGGGATAAATTTTATAATACCATAAATAAGTTTAAATAAAAAGTCTAAATTTAATGATGTAGTAGCTAAGTGATAATGTCCTATTTGGGCTAAGTAAAAATGTCCTATTTTGCAAATGTTATATAATTGTCTTATAAGGAGGCAATTATGCAAAAAGGACTAATCGTAATGAGTAGAAAAGAAAGTTTAAAGATTCATGTAATCCAAAAGGTTGAGGAAAAACTAATGAAACAGAAAACTGCATCTAAATCACTAAAATGCACTGAGAGGCATATTCGTAGATTGCTTAAAGAATATAGAAAAAATGGCATTGAGGCATTAATTCATAAATCCAGAGGACAACATTCTTCTCGCAAAGTGTCCGAAAAAGAAACCGAAAGAATAACAAAGTTATACCGGGCTGACTATACCGGTTTTGGTCCCACTCTTTTTAAAGAAAAACTAGAAGAAAAAAATATCTTTAGAGCTAAAGAAACTATTCGTCAAATACTCATAAACGATGAATCATGGGTAGACAAACCAAAGAAAAAGAAATATCGCAAACAGAGAGAAAGAATGCCCAATGCTGGAATGTTAGTCCAAGTAGATGGTTCACACGATGACTGGTTTGAAGATCGAGCTCCAAGATGTGTTCTAATGGCCTTTATTGATGATGCTACCTCTCTTGTTTATTGCAAGTTTTACGAATACGAAGGAACAATGCCAGCATTAGACTCTTTTATCGGATATATACAAAAATTCGGTATTCCACTAGCGTTATACGCTGATCTACACCAGACCTACAAAGTTAATAATAAAAAACTTACTATTGAAGATGAATTAAATAATAATTATCCATTATCAAAATTTCAAGAAGCAATACAAGAATTAGGAGTTCAAATAATACCTGCTTACTCTCCCCAAGCAAAAGGTCGTGTTGAAAGACTTTTTAGAACTCTACAAGACAGATTAAAAAAAGAATTAAGAATAAATAAGATATTAAACATCAAAGATGCCAATAAATTTCTACCTACATTTTTAACAGCTTATAATAAAAAATTTGCAAAGAAACATTTATCTCAAGGAGATGTTCATAAATCTGCCCTGCCAATAAGTATTTTAAGAAAAAACTTATGCATAAAGATAAAAAGATCTGTAGGTAATGATTTTACTGTCAGAAATGATAATTTCGTTTACCAGATAAAAGAATCTACATTAAGCAAAAAAGTAACGATAGAAAAACACACAAATGGATTATTACTAATTAAAGATAAATATGACAAACCATTGAAATATACGACAATCAAAAAGCCAGGAACAACAAAAAAAGAAGCAAATGGGAAGTGGGATATGCCAAAAATAGACCCGATCAGCAGGAAGGAAATCTATGCCTAAAACCGGACATTTCTACTTAGCTGGAAATAGGACATTTTTACTTTGCCTTGACATGGGAGAAAATAGAGGTTTCTTTACCAATAAAAGATTTCTCACAGAATTGCCTATGTAAATCTTGTCGCCATCTTCTAAATCCTTTAAATAGAGTGTTTTTTCTTTTACTTTTCCTTCTCTTATAAGTTGCTCTCTTAATATTCCTGGAAGAAGACCACTCTTAGCCACTGGTGTATATAGCTTTTTGTTCTTTAGAATAAATATATTACTTATAGCTCCTTCAGCGAGCTCTCCTCTTTCATTTAAGAAAATAGTTTCAAAATACCCTTTAGCCAACCCCTTGCTTCTTTCTTGGTCATAGAAAGCTCTCTTAGTAGTCTTGTGATATAAAAACGTATTTCTAGAATCTATTCTTTTTTGGCTTATTCTTATCTTAATTGGGGCTTTGATCTTCTTTATTGGCTCTCCCTTAATATCAATATTTCCTTTAGAATCCAAAACTAAGCTTACTTTTAAATCTCGTCTTTTATTTTTTATTATTTCTTTTAATTTGTTTTTAATCTCTCTTTCTCTATACGGGTAGGAAAAATACTTAGAGGAATTCTTTAATCTCTTTAAATGTAAACTTAAGAATAAATACCCTTTACTCTTATCCCAAAGAATACTTTCAATAAGTCCTATTTTTTCTAACCCTTCTCGAAAAAACTTCCCCTTAAGTAGCGCTTCTTCATATTCGTCCTTTGTTTTTGAATCGTAGACTATCCCTCCGCCAATACCTAGTTCTCCTTTATTTTTCTTAATTCGAACGGTTCTTATGGCGACATTAAAACAACTTTTTTTCTTTGGGGAAATATATCCTATTGCTCCAGTATATACTCCTCTAGGTTCTTTTTCTAATGCTTTTATGAGTTCAATGGTTTTTATTTTTGGAGCTCCAGTTACTGAGCCACAAGGGAATAAGGAAGAAAACATCTCTTTTAGCTTTACATTCTTTTTTAGTTTCCCCTCTATGGTTGAAGTCATCTGATAAAGAGTGGGGTGTTTTTCAATATCGAAAAGCTTAGGAGCTCGAACTAATTCAGAAATTCTTCCTAAATCATTCCTCAATAAATCTACTATCATTAAGTTTTCAGCTCTTATTTTTTTACTATTCCTTAGATCATTCTTGTTCTTACAATCTTTCTCTTTAGTTTCTCCTCTTTTTATTGTCCCTTTCATTGGCCGAGCAATAATTTTATTCTTATCTATTTTAAAAAATAACTCTGGCGACAATGAAAGTATCTGTTCTGCGGTAGTATTGATTAAGGCTGAGTAAGATGTTGGTTGGGATTTTCTTAAATCTGAATACAGGCTGACCACATTACCTTTGAAATCAAACTTCTCTTTAAAAGTAAAATTGACCTGATAAGTAAGTCCTTGTTTGAGATAGTATTTTATTTTTTTTATTTTACCGTTATATTCTTTCTGGCTAATGTTTGGTCTTATGTTCCTTATTTCATAGGAAGCTTTGTTTAAGGAAAAATGAGAACATTGTTGTTTAATCTTTTTTTTGTTACTTATTACCCTTGGTTCCTTACACACCCCTACCCAAGCTATAGGAGTTTTCACTCCCGCCCTTAAAGGTCGATGAGCTTCTTCTAAGAAATACCCAAATTCATAAGAAAAATAACCCACAAGCCAATAGCCTTTCCTAGAATAGCTTTCTAACTTTTTAAAAAATAAATCTAAATCATCTCTGGGTCCAAAAGTAATAATATCTTTAAACTTAGAAAATATAAAAGAGGATTTCTCTTCTTGAGTCTTAGCTAAGGTCTCAAGAAACACATAGGGTGGTTTTAAATTGTGAAGACAATTAAGCAAGTTGTTCATTTTTGGCAATGGGGACAAAAACAATTTCCTCTCCCCCCTAAAGATATTTTTTTCAAAGGCCTCTTGCAAAAATAGCATTTTTTGTCTTTTCTTCCATATACCTTTAGTCTTTTCTCCATGCCACCCCTGTCACCTCCTAAATCCCGATAAGTATCAACTGATGATCCTTTATGCTTTATGGCTTCTTTTAATATTGAAACTATTTTACCATGAAGCAGTCTTGTTTCCTTCTGGCTCAACGAGTTAGCTGCTCTTTGAGGATTTATTTTGGATAAAAATAGAACTTCTTGAGCATAAATATTCCCTAGCCCAGAAATTAAAGTTTGATCTAAAAGAAGTACTTTTATCTTAGCTTTTCTAGATATCAGAAGCTCTCTAAATTTACTTAAGCTTATGTCTAAAGCTTCAGGACCTAATTTTTTTATAAAGTTTAAATCTTTATAATTCTTACACAGCCTTAGTTCTCCTAATACTCTAGAATCCATATAATTTAGAACTTTTCCATCTGAGAGATAAAACACTGCTCTAGCTCTAGGGTCTTCTTCCCCATAAAGAAGCCAACCTGCTATTTTTAGATGGATTATTAGGAACTTATCTTCTTTTAGTTTAATCGTAAGCAGCTTTGCTTTGCGGCTTACTTCTTTTACTCTTTCCCCAATCACACCTTTCTTAAATTCAGAAACCGAAGGCTCCTTAATAAGCTTAGGTTTGGTTATCTTAAAATTAACAATTTTTTTGTTGGTAATTTTTCTGACTAGTTCTCTTCTTATTGTCTCAACTTCTGGTAATTCGGGCATTTCTTATCCTTTAATAATCTTTACGCAAACTTCTCTGCTTCTTGGACCGTCAAACTCACAAAAATATATTCCCTGCCAAGTTCCTAAAACTAGCCTTCCTCCTTCGACAATAACATTTAAAGAGCTACCAAAAATAGAAGCTTTTATGTGTGAGTCGGAATTCCCTTCAATATGAGAATACCCCTCTCCTTCTGGAATCGCCTTGTTAAGATAATTAATAATGTCTTTCTTAACTGAAGGGTCAGCGTTTTCATTTATAGTTAGTCCGGCAGTTGTGTGTGTGCAATAAATTATACAAATCCCAGAATCTATTCCTGCTTGATTAAGGATCTTACTAACATCTTTGGTGATATCAACAAATTCATCTTTTCTTTTAGTGATTATTTGTATGGTTTCCATTACTTAAGCAGATTTTAAAAAGAATAACAATAAGGCTACTATTAATATAATCACTACAATTGAAAACCAGGGGCTCTTTTTACCCCAAACTACTTCTTGACCACAATAGAGACACATGGTCGCATCATGGGGAATAGGCTTCTTGCAATGCGGACAGGGAAGCAACCTTCCAAAATCTAGACTCTCACTCTCTTCAGATACACTCTTGTAATCAAAATGCCCTTGTTCCATTTTTACAAAAATTTACTTTAAGTTCTTATAAATTCCCTGATACTCTTCTGTTTCTTCAACCCCAATAAATATCAACTGAACAACCCTAGCGTTTTGTTTAATATTTATTCCTTTGGAATTTGAAACTACTAAAATGAATTCACCCTTACCCTTAAATCCAGCATCCCAAACACCATTCTGGGTAAGGGCTCCCATCCTAAGCAGAGAGGTTCGGGTAAAACCTAAGGCTGCTAAATTGTTAGGTAAATTCACAGCTTCATTAGTCCTTACTTTGTAAGCGCCTTGTGGCAATTTCCACCACCCGTACTTATCTTCTTGCTTTCTTTTCTCTGGAGTTAATTCTTTTCCTTGAGGAACTACTCTCTCAGAATTAGAGAAATCTACGTCTCCAGCAGATTCAAACTCAAAAATATTCCCAACAGTTAGGTCAAACCCATTAGGGGCCAATTGTTTGTCCAAATTAATAAAATTTTCAATTAAACTTTTTTCTTTGATTAGTTGTTTAATTTCTTTTTTGTTAAGCATTCTTCCCCTTTTTCTTTATGTACCCTACAGCTTCCTTAGCTGTTTTAGCTTTTTTTATTCCCTCTATCTCCCAGGTATCTATGCCAATTATTAATTTTTCTTCATTAAAGGCAAAAGCAATCTCAGATAAAGTCCCATGCTCTCCACTAATCGCAATAACCGCATCTGATGCTCTTACTACTAAAATATTTCGGGCATACCCTAATCCAGTAGGAATTTTAACATCTACATATTTGTTAGCATCTCCTCCGTCAGAACTAGGAAGAATTCCTACGGTCAACCCACCTTGTTCTTTAGCTCCTTTACAAGCAGCTTCCATTACTCCGGTTCTACCCCCGCAAATCAAAACCCATCCTTGACCAGCAATGAGTCTTCCTACCTCCTCAGCTATTTTGTAAATCTTTTTAGAGCATTTATGCCCACCAATTACTGAAATATTCATTTTCGTTTTCTACTATTCCTTTTTATATATGTCCCCGGCAGGAATCGTATGTAATCTGTCGAAGACAGGTGAATTCAAAGAATTCAAAAAATTACATCCGATAACCATTATTACAACAATTGTACCTTTGTCCAGATGCATCCCCCTACGCATTAATAAAAACCATGTCCCCGGCAGGAATCGAACCTGCATTTTTGGCTCCGGAGGCCAACGCTCTATCCGTTGAGCTACGGGGACTTTTTAATCTTAAAATAAAATTTCATTATTAAGATTTCATATCTATCAAAGAAGACTTAAGAAGCCTTTTAAAGCTCCACTCCAAATAAGCCTTATCACCTGTCTTTGCCCCTGATAGGTTCTTAGAGAAGAATACTTTCATTTTCTTTTTTTCTAAAACGCTCTCTAATTCTTTTAATGCTTTTTTGCTTCCGGCTCCAGAACCAACAGTTAAAAAGCAGGCTCCCGCCTTATTCTCTAAACCCTTTACTTCTTTTAAATAACTACGTAGAGCTGGCGCATAGGTAAAAGCCCAGACCGGAGAAGCAAAAATAATAAAGTCATAAACCCCTAAATCATAATTGGCCTCTGTCAATTTAGGCTTCTTTTTCATTGCTGCTTCCAGGCACTGTTTGAAAAAAGGAATTACTTCTTTCTCTAGCTTTAAATCAATTAAATCTAAACGGCTACCTAAAGTTCCAACTATTTCTTTTAAAAATACACAAGTTTTCCTGGTATTGCCAGAAAACGAATAAAAAACTACAGCTCCTTTCATAATTTAAAATAATTTTTACTGACCGCTTTTGGTCTCTCCCTTTTCAAAGATCTTAATTATACCATACTCTCCATCATGGCCGGGAATTACTTCTATCTTCCTATCTCTTACTTTTTTTATGCCTTCGGCTACTCCTTCTGGCAACTTAGAAAACAATTCTTCAATTGACATCTTATTTAGAATATTAAATTCAGGCCCGTTGTCCTTAATTATTTTTTCATATTCCCTCTCTACGGTTTTACTTTTCTTACCCACTCCCTTAACTCCAGCAATTATCTCCTCTAGACAAACCATACTCTTATAGCCTACAGCATCTTTGGGGATAAACCCAACTTTCCTATCTGCTAATTCTTCTACCCGGCTCAAGACTCCTTTGGTTAGTGGCTTTTTACAGATTGGACAATTACCTTGGTGCTTTTTTGTCTGGCTGGGATGAAAATTTATTTTACACTTTCTATGTCCGTCGTAATGGTACTTACCTTCCTCAGGAAAAAATTCTATAGTATAAAGAAATTTATTTTTATCTTTAGTCTCTAAAACATGTTTGATTTCTTTATAGCTAAGTTCGCAATTAAATATATTAGCTTCTCGACCAATTTTAGAAGGAGAATGAGCATCAGAATTTGAAACTAAAGCATATTTATCAATTTTTGAAACCATCCAATTCATTGCTGGGTCAGAAGAAAGACCAGTTTCTAGCGCAGTTATCTTCTCAGTATACTTACCGTAGGCATCCTCTAATGAATCAAACCCTGATTTTGAACCAAAAACTGAAAACCAAGGCGTCCAGATGTGAGCCGGTATTAACATTAAATCTGAGGATATTTTAAATAGCTCCTCAACTAGCTTTTTGCAACTTAAGCCTAGTATCGGCCTTCCATCGGAAGCAATATTCCCAAAAGTGGCAAGCATCTTGTTTATTTCTCCCACAACTTCTAAGCTAGGCGCTAAAACTATATTGTGAACACGATGAACTTTTCCGTCTTGAGAAAAAATACTTGAAATTTCAACTGAAGGAGTAAAATAAATACCCTGATAAATATATAAACCACTTTTATTATCCCTCTCTAAGTATTTTTTTAATTCCTGATACCAAAGAGGGTGAGTAAAATCACCGGTGCCTAATAAATTTACCCCTTTAAGCTTAGCCCATTTAGCTAAATTAGGAATATCCATTGACCTAGAGGTGGCCCGAGAATATTTTGAATGAATGTGAAAATCAGCTACAAACTCCATACACTTTTTTGCTCTTTGCGTATTTGGCTATTAAGTTTCTAAATTATCGCTCGGATAGTTAAAAGTGTCAAAAAATAATATCGGGATTAGTCTTTAAGGCGAGAATAAATAACTTTACCCCTTTTTATAGTATGCTCAATTGTCCCTTCTAGCTCTTGGCCTAAAAAAGGTGTATTCTTAGACTTGGAAGCTATGTTTTCTTCTTCTACCTTCCACTTGCCTTCTAGGTCAGCAATAACTAAATCAGCTACATAGCCTTGGGCAATCTTGCCACAATTACTTAGCCCAGCAATAGCTGCTGGTTGAGTTGAAAGCTTGCTAGTTAAATCTTTTAGATCAAGAGTTTTATCCTTTATTAAATAACTGTTAGTTAAAGAAAAGGCTAACTCTAGACCAATAAAACCAAAAGGCGCAAGTTCAAAGGGTAGTTCTTTCCCAACTAAAGAGTGTGGAGCATGGTCAGTAGCAATGCAATCAATTGTTCCATCGGCTAAAGCCTTTTTTATAGCTGCAAGATCTTTTTTATCTCCTAGAGGAGGATTCACTTTAAAGTTTCCTTGAAAACCTTCTCTCTCTATGTCCTCAATAGTTAAGGTAAAATAATGAGGGCAAGTTTCAGCAGTAACCTTAACTCCTTCTTTTTTGGCTCTTTTTATTATCTCTAAACTTTTAGCACTGCTTATATGAGCAAGGTGAATTTTAGCATCTAAATATTTAGCTAACTCAATATCCCGAGCAACAATTAAGCTCTCAGCAATATCAGGAATACCGGCAATTCCATACTTAGACGAAATAAAACTTTCGCGCATACTTCCTCCGCGAGATAGCTGGCTATCTTCGCAGTGAGAAATAATCAAAAGATCAAACATCTTGGCATATTCATAAGCTCGTCTCAAAACTAAAGTATCATCTACTGGAAAACCATCATCACTTAAAGCTAAACAACCAGCTTTTTTTAGAGCTCCAAATTCAGTTAATTCCTTACCGGCTCTATTTATAGTTATTGCTCCTACTGGGTAAATATCTATTAAGCCAACACTTTGACTCTCTTCTCTTACCCATTTAACTAAACCTTCATTATCTATTGCTGGTTCGGTATTGGGCATGCAAAAAATCGTAGTAAAGCCTCCTTTAGCAGCAGCAGTAGAACCACTTAAAATATCTTCTTCCCCCTCTTTACCGGGAGTACGTAAATGGGTATGCAGATCAACAAAGCCTGGAAAAACATACTTTCCTTTAGCATCTATTTCCTTATCAGCTCCTTGAATATCTTTACCAATGCCAGCTATCTTACCATTCTCAATCAGTAGATTAGCTTTAATTATTTCATCAGTATTTACTAAGGTAGCATTTTTGATTAACAGCTTCATACTTCTCTCTTTTTTGTTCCCACCAAATACAGCACAGCCATTCTTATAGCCAAACCATTTTCAGCTTGTTTTAATATTAAAGGGTGTACTTTCTCCTTCAAAGAAGAACTAATCTCAACATCCCAATTTACTGGTCCAGGGTGCATAACTAAACAATCTTTTTTCGCTTTTTTCAGTCTCTGAGGCGTTAACCCAAATCTATCCACATATTCTCTTACACTGGGAAAAAATGCAGCTCCTTGTCTCTCTTTTTGAACTCGCAACATCATAATAATATCAGATGAAGGTATCTCTTTGTCTAAGTCGTTAGAAACTTTAACTCCCATTTTTTCAAATTCATAGGGAATAAGTGAGGTCGGCCCACAAACAGTTACCTTTGAAGAAAACTTTTGAAAACCAAAAATATTTGACCTAGCTACTCGAGAATGAGCTATATCCCCAACTATTAGAACATTTAAATTTTCTAAAGTCCCTCTAACCTCTTTTACAGTAAACATGTCTAGAAGGGCTTGGGTAGGATGTTCGTTCCTACCATCGCCAGCATTTACAAGAGAAGCTTGTGTGTATCTAGAAAAAGAATTCAAGCAAACCCCTACGCCTATTCGCATTATCATAATGTCAGGGTGGTAAGATTCTAGATTCTTTATGGTGTCAATTATAGTCTCACCCTTAGTTAAACTACTTGTAGAAAATGAAAAATTTACTACATCAGCACTTAATCGTTTTGCAGCCAATTCAAAAGATGTTCGAGTTCTAGTTGAATGTTCGAAAAACAAATTAACAATTGTCTTCCCTCTTAAGGCCGGAACTTTTTTAACCTCTCTTTCAGAGACCTCTTTAAAAGATTCAGCTAAGGAAAGTACAGTCTCAATCTCTTGACGGCTAAAGTCCTTAATGCCTAAAATATGTTTTTTCTGCCACCCTTCCATGTTAGTCATTGTCTTCTATTATCACAACCTCATCGCTATCGTCGCTTTCTTCTAACTTTACTTCAACAACTTCTTGGCGTGAAGTGGGAATATTTTTTCCTACATAATCAGCTCTTATTGGCAACTCCCTAAATCCTCTATCTACCAAAACTAAAAACTCAACTCGTTTAGGTCTTCCAAAATCCATAATCTCATTTAAGGCTGCCCGCACGGTTCTACCAGTATAAAGAACATCGTCGATAAGAATTACTACCTTATCGCTTAAATCAAAAGCAAGCTTAGTCTCTTTGACTATTGGCTTTGGTCCAATAACAGTTAAATCGTCTCGATAAAGAGTGATGTCTAATACCCCTAAAGGAACTTCCTTGCCTTCTATTTCTTTTATTATTGATTGAATTCTTTTAGCTAGGTGTACCCCTCGAGTTTGAATGCCAACAAGGGCTATTTCTTCAGAGGAAGATTTCTTCTCTAAAATTTGGTGAGATAGACGATAAAGGGTTCTTTTAATGTCGTCTTTTGAAAGTATTTTCTTTCTTTCTTTTTGACTACTCATGGCAATAAAAAAAACCGTTCCAGCTTTATACTAAAACGGCCCACTTTTTGAGATTCTTTAAAATTTCTCATAATATGTCCTTGTTGGCCTCACCGGACCAAATTAAAGGCTACATAATATATACCCTATACCCAGCATTTTGTCAAGAGGAATATCATTCCTCAGAAAATCCGGTGAATTGTAACTCATATTGCG
>JAGLSH010000012.1 GCA_023135855.1 Candidatus Omnitrophota bacterium | reverse complement strand
CCGAAGGGCATCCTGATAAAGTTTGCGATCAAATATCCGATGCTGTACTAGATGCAGTATTAACTAATGATAAATCCGGTCGAGTAGCTTGCGAGGCCTTAGTAACTAGAGGTTTTGTTATGGTAGCTGGTGAAATAACTACTAATTGTTATGTAGCAGTTCCGAAATTAGTAAGAAATCTATTAAAAAACATTGGCTATGATGATCCAGCGGTAGGCTTTGATTATGAGAGCTGTGGCGTAACAACTGCTATTCAGGAGCAATCTCCAGATATAGCCTTAGGTGTTGATCTTGGTGGTGCTGGCGATCAAGGCTTAATGTTCGGCTATGCAAATAATGAGACTCCTGAGCTTATGCCTCTTCCAATTATGTTGTCACATAAATTAGTAAAAAGATTGGCTCAAATACGCAAAGAAGGTTTAGTGGATTACTTGCGTCCAGACGGAAAGGCTCAAGTATCGGTTGAATACCAAAACGGAAAACCAAAAAGAATTGATGCTATAATTATTGGTGCTCATCATGCTAAATATGCAAAAATGGATGTCTTGCAAAATGATGTTAGAAAATTAGTAATTGAACACGTAGTACCTAAAGATATGCTAGATGCTAATACTAAATATTTTATCAATGGTACTGGACGTTTTGAAGTTGGCGGACCAGTTTCTGATACCGGAGTAACCGGACGAAAAATCATTGTTGATACTTATGGTGGCTATGCCCGTCATGGTGGTGGAGCTTTTAGCGGTAAAGATCCTTCAAAAGTTGATCGTTCAGCCTCTTATATGTCTCGTTACATTGCAAAGAATATCGTTAAGGCCGGCATTGCTTCGGCTTGCGAAATACAGCTCTCTTATTGTATTGGAGTAGCTGAACCTGTATCTGTAAACGTAGATACATTTGGAACAGCTCAAGTTAGCGAAGAAAAAATCTCAAAAGTAGTTCGTCAAGTTTTTAAACTTACTCCTGCTGGCATAATTGAAGAACTAAATCTATTACGGCCGATATACACAAAAACTGCTGCTTATGGACATTTTGGTCGTGAAGATGAACTTTTTACTTGGGAAGAAACAAACAAAGTAGACGCTTTAAAAAGTGCTTTAAAATAAATTTGAAGGTTTAAACTAAAGATAAACAAAAGGAGAAATAAGTGAACTACGATATAAAAAATGAGTCTTTAAGAACGCAAGGTAAGAAACGTATTGAATGGGCCTTAAAACGAATGCCAGCCCTTGAGCAAATTCGTGAACGCTTTAAAAAGGAAAAACCTCTTAAAGGTCTAACTATTGGAGCATGTCTCCATGTTACTACTGAAACTGCAGCCTTAGCTTTAACTTTAAAAGCAGCTGGGGCTCGCACTTTAGTTTGTGCTTCTAACCCTTTATCAACTCAAGATGATACTGCTGCTTCATTAGTTCTTGATTATGGCATTGAAGTCTTTGCAATCAATGCTGAAGATAATAAAACTTACTATAACCATATTGATGCCGTATTAAAAGAAAAACCTGAAATTACCCTTGATGACGGTGCTGATTTAGTGTCGACAATCCACAAAAGGGCAGCTTTAGGGCAAAATGTAACCTTACCTTGGGCAAGCACTGAAGAAACAACTACTGGTGTAATTCGACTTAAGGCTTTACAGGGAGAAGGTAAACTTTTATACCCAGTCATTGCTATAAACGATGCCTGCACAAAGCACTTATTCGATAATCGTTATGGTACTGGTCAATCAACTCTTGATGGGATAATTCGTGCTACTAATAAGCTAATTGCTGGAACAACTGTAGTTATTATTGGCTACGGCTGGTGTGGCAAAGGTGCAGCCAGAAAAGCAGCTGGAATGGGTGCAAACGTAATCGTCTGTGAAGTTGACCATTTAAAAGGCTTGGAAGCAATTATGGATGGCTTTAGAGTAATGCCAATAAAAGAAGCTGCAAAAAATGGTGATATTTTTATCACTCTTACTGGAGATATACATGTTCTCTCAAAAGAACACTTTCCTTTAATGAAAGATAAGGCAATTATTTGTAATTCTGGACACTTTGATGTCGAAATCAATATTAAAGCTTTAAAAGCTATGTCTATAAGTAAAAAGGAAGTTAAACCTTTAATAGATGAGTACACGCTAAAAAGCAAAAAAAGAATTTACCTGTTAGGAGAGGGAAGATTAGTTAACCTTGCCTGTGCTGAAGGACACCCGGCTGAAGTTATGGATTTAAGTTTTGCTAATCAAGCCTTAAGTTGCGAATATATTGCTAAAAATTATAAAAAACTAAAAAAAGAAGTTTACAAAGTGCCCGACGCCATTGACAATAAAGTTGCTCAATTAAAGCTTAAAGCTATGGGTATAAAAATAGACAAATTAACTGCTGAGCAAAAGAAATATCTTTCAAGCTGGCAGGAAGGAACCTAAAAAAAAAGGGGGGAGACGTAGAATGAAAAAAGTATTATTTTTAGTTCTTTTTCTTTTCATTGGAACTATAGTAGCTTTTTCACAAAACATAACAACCTCAGAGATCAAAGATGTGGTTTTGTTTACTAATCAAGCTTTAGTTAGTAGAACTGCAGAAATTAAAGTTGAAGAAGGTTTAAATGAAATCGGCGTAGCAATTGAAGCTTTTATCGTTGATAAAGATTCAGTGCAAGCAAAAGTTTATGGAGATGGTGAAGTTTATAGTGTTCAATTTAAAGAAGTCCCTCTAGAAGACTCTCCTCAAGAAAACATCCGTGTGCTTTTAGAGGAGATTCAAGAATTACGCGATAAAGAAAAAACTTTAAAAAACCAAAAGGTAACTTTAAACAAGAAAAAAGGATTTTTGAATTCTTTTATTAACTTTGCTCAGGTTCAGGTTCCCGAAGAAATAAAAACCAGCCTTCCTAAATCTGAAGATTTAAACAGAACTTTTTCATTTCTATCCGAAGGGTATAGTGGTATCCACAAGGGAGAAGAAGCTTTGGCTAAAAGCATGCGAGAATTAAATAAAACAATAAATGTCGCTAAAAGAAAACTATCAGCTTTGGATGGTGCAGCAAGCAAGGGTAGGAAGATTATTGAAATACTATTTAAAGCTAATAAGCCTCAGACAGTAAAAATCGAAGCAACTTATCTTGTTTGCCGGGCTTCTTGGAATCCTTTTTACAAAATTAATGTACCGATGGAGTTAAAAGACATTAATCTTACTATGTTCTCTCAACTACGCCAGAAGAGTGGTGAGGATTGGGATAATATAACTCTTGCAGTTTCTAATGTAACCCCAACCAAAGGTGGAGTTCTTCCATCGTTGGAAAGCTGGATTTTAGATATTAGTCGACGTGCTTATCGCCAAAAAGGTAGAGATCTTATATATGACATGGCTTTACCAGCTGCCTCAAGAATGGTTGGCGAAGGAGTTGATTACGAAAAGGCGCTCACGGAAGCACCGCAACAAGAAGAAGCAAAGGTTATTTATGCTCAAACAACAAAGCTTCCGCTTTCTTTTGAATATAAGTTACCTCAGAAATTAACTATTCAATCTCAGGATAAAGAAACTATTCTGCCGATTTTCTCAAAAACTTTAAAGGGTAATTTTTTCCATTACGCAGCACCGCAAGTAAGCTCGTTAACCAGCCTTGCTTGTCGGATTACACCTGATAAAGAATTACTGGCCGGAGCACTCAATGTCTACTTTGCTGGCCGCTTTATTGGTAAAACCCAAATTCCTGAAAAAAAAGCCGGAGAGTTTTTTGATATTAACCTCGGAGTTGATAGAGATGTTAAGGTAGAGAAAAAAGAAATACGCGATAAGATCGATGAGACTTTCTTTAAGAAAATACAACGCCAAACCGTTATAAGAGATATGGTCTTTAAGATAACTGCTGAAAATCTCAAAAGTGAAACAATAACTTTAAAAATTATAGACGTAATACCAGTCTCACGTACTGACAGAATTGAAGTTAAGGATGTCAAAATAAATCCTAAACCAACTAAGGAAAATCACAATGACGTTGAAGGTCTAAATTTATGGAAACTTAGATTAGCTCCTGGTCAGAAGAAAGAAATAACTATTGAGTTTATTATAACTTACCCTAAGGGTGAACATATTTCTGGATTATGAAAAGAATTGGAATTTTAACCCGTGATTGTGCCGGAGTGAATGCGGCAATCAGAGCCTTTGTGCGTAGTGCTTCTGCGTGCAAAGTTGAGGTCTATGGCATATTCCGTGGTTATCAAGGCCTTATTGAAGGGGATTTAAAGCTCCTAAATCACCGTTCTGTCTCAGGAATTATTAACTTAGGTGGCACAATCCTAAAAGCCGCTCGTTCGAAGCAATTTCGAACCTTAGCCGGCCAACGCCAAGCAGTAAGAACTCTTCATGATAATAAAATAGAAGGTTTAGCTGTTGTCGGTGGCAACGGATCTTTAGCTGGGGCTCATGTGTTAGCTACTAAGTATTCAATTCCGGTCATAGGGATACCCACCACTATTGACAATGACGTTAATGGCGTAGAAATGAGCATCGGTGCTGATACAGCAGTTAATGTCGCCTTAGATGCTTTAGATAAAATAAGAGACACTGCCACGTCTTTGGAGCGAATATTTGTGGTTGAAGTTATGGGGCGTGACTGCGGATATATTGCCTTGCGAGTTGCCTTAGCTGGTGGTTGCGAAGAAGTTTTATTACCGGAGAAAAGTTTTAACGTAGAGAAAATTTGCGAAGAAATTGTTGAAGGAAACATTCAAGGTAAAGTAAGTTGGATAATTGTTGTTGCTGAGGGGAAAGTCAAGGCCGTTGATATTGCCAAAAAAATCAACACCCTTACTGACCTTGAAACACGAGAAGTAGTTTTAGGACATATACAACGAGGTGGACGACCTACAGCCTTTGACCGTATTATTGCAGCCCGTTATGCTCACCATGCATTTGAAGCGCTAACGTCTGGAAAACTTGACAGATGCGTAACCCTAAAAGAAGGAAAATTAACTACTATTCCTTTAGCAAAAGCAATTCGGCCAAAGGATATAGAAATAAACGACTATTATAAATTAGTGAAAATTCTTACTTAAAAAATATAACAGCTACCCACGGGTAGACCAAAAGGAGGAGAAAAAAATGATTTACAAAAGTGAAACTGAACTTCTGAATAATGATGCGATTGAAGAAAAAAATGGTGAAATTATAATTAAGGATGAGAAAATCTTCCGTGAGAAAACTATTAATAATTTAGTCGATACAATAATTCTTAGTGAAGATGCTCACTTAAGAAGACTTTGTTTTTGGGTTAGTCATGCTTGTGCCAAAAAATTAGGTACAGTTCTATCGTCAATCCAAGGCTTATACGAGGCTATGGGTAGAAAAGAAGTGACAGGGTTCACTGTTCCAGCAATGAACATTAGGACTCTCACCTTTAATTTAGTCCGAGCAGTATATCAGGCAGCTAATAAAATAAATGCTGGAGCATTCATTTTCGAAATCGCTAAGAGCGAAATTGGCTACACTGACCAAAGACCATTAGAATATAGTTCAATTATTCTTTTAGCAGCGATGAAAGAAGGCTATACTGGACCTGTTTTCATCCAAGGTGACCATTTCCAAGTTAAAGCAACCAACTATATAAAGGACAGCGAAGCTGAAGTTAATCCTTTGAAAGAATTGATTGCTGAAGCAATAGACTCTGGGTTTTACAATATTGATATTGACTCATCTACTCTAGTTGATTTAGACAAAACTACTCTAGATGAGCAACAACAGCTTAATTATAAGGTTTGTTCTCTGTTTACAAAACATATAAGAGAACTACAGCCTCAAGGTATAGAAGTTTCAGTAGGCGGAGAGATAGGTGAGGTTGGCGGAAAGAACTCTAATCCAGAAGAACTTAAAGCTTTTATGGATGGGTACAAAAAAGAAATCGGTTCCTTAAAAGGCATCTCTAAGATAAGTATCCAGACCGGAACTAGCCACGGAGGGGTAGTCCTGCCTGATGGTACAATTGCCAAGGTTAGTATTGATTTTGAGACTTTAACCAATCTCTCTGATATTGCCCGGGTCGAGCATAATATGGCGGGAGCAGTTCAACATGGAGCTTCAACTCTACCTAGCGAAGCATTCCATCGCTTCTCAGAAGTAGGCTGTGCCGAGATTCATCTAGCAACTCAATTTCAAAATATGGCTTATGATTATCTACCGCTCCCTTTGAAGGAAAAAATTTATGCTTGGCTACATAAAGAATGTGCTGGAGAAAAGAAACCTGATTGGACTGACGATCAATTTATTTACAAAACTAGAAAAAAGGCTCTTGGACCTTTTAAAAAAGAAATTCACTCTCTTTCACATGATGTAAAAGAAAAAATAGCCAGTGCTCTTGAAGAAGAATTTTCTTTTCTTTTTGACAAACTAAACATAAAAAATACTAAAGAAGCAGTAGATAAGTATGTTAAAATCGTAAAAGTAGACAAATTAAAAGAAGATTTCTTAAAAGAAGAAAAAGACCTTGGGGTATTAGAAGGAGCAGACTAAAACAAGGATAAAGGAAAAAGGCTAAAGGTAAAAGACGAAAAATGGAAGAGTATTTTATCCTTCTTCCTTTAACCTTCATCCTTATTAACAAAGGAGAAATGTATGCGTTCAGATAAAGCAAAAAAAGGTTTAGAACGGATGCCTAACCGGGCGCTTCTCTATGGAACAGGTTTAAGCTCGTCTCATATAAAAAAGCCTTTTGTTGGGATTGCTTCTAGTTTTACAGATCTTATCCCTGGTCACATAAACATGCGCACTTTAGAAAGATATTATGAAAGAGGCGTAGAATCTTCAGGTGGCACACCGTTTATTTTTGGTGTTCCAGGAATATGTGATGGTATTGCCATGGGGCACAAAGGAATGAGCCAGTCTCTTCCATCACGAGAACTAATTGCCGATACAATTGAAAGCGTTAGTTCTGCCCATGCGCTGGACGCATTAGTTTTGCTTACCAACTGTGATAAAATTACTCCTGGAATGATAATGGGCGCCTTAAGAATAAACATCCCAATTATAGTAGTAACTGCGGGTCCAATGCTTGCTGGCCATACTGGCTCTAAGAGACTTTCATTAGTCCGCGACACTTTTGAAGCTGTAGGAAGATTTAAGGCCGGCCAAATTAATGAATGTCAGCGTCAGACTTTAGAAATTGAAGCTTGCCCATCTGCTGGCTCTTGCCAAGGTCTTTACACAGCCAACACCATGGCTTGCATTACTGAAAGCTTAGGACTTTCCTTACCTTTTTGTGCCACTAGTCCAGCAGTATTAAATGAAAAAATACGAATTGCCTATGCTAGTGGTCAAAGAGTGGTAGAACTGGTAAAGAAAAACATAACCCCCAGAGAAATTGTGAATAAAAAATCTCTAGAGAATGCTATTAGAATAGACATGGCTTTAGGCGGGTCAACTAATACCGTACTTCATTTAATGGCTATTGCTAAAGAAGCAAAGGTAAAATTAGACTTAGATGATTTTGATCGGATAAGCAAAGATACTCCCCACATTTCAAATTTACGACCTGGTGGTGATTATTTTATCGAAGATTTACACTATGCCGGAGGGATTCCTGCAGTATTAAAAAGATTTATAAATAAAATAAATGAAAATGATACCGTTAGCGGAAAGAAAATCAAGGAGATAGCTAAGGAAGCAATTATTAAAGATGAAGATGTAATCCGTCCACTTAATAAGGCCCACCATAAGCAAGGAGGAATTGCTATTCTTTACGGCAACCTAGCACCTGAAGGGTCTGTAGTTAAGCAATCAGCTGTAGATTCAGGCATGTTAAAATTTTCAGGTAAGGCTAGAGTCTTTAATAGTGAAGAAAAAGCTATGGCTGCAATTTTAAATAAAAAAATAAAAAAAGGAGATGTTGTCGTAATCCGCTACGAAGGACCTAGCGGTGGTCCGGGTATGCGTGAAATGTTATCACCAACATCAGCAATTATAGGTTTAGGTTTACACAAGCATGTAGCTCTAATTACTGACGGTAGATTTTCCGGAGGAACTCGTGGTCCTTGTATTGGACATATTTCTCCAGAGGCTGCCTCTGGAGGGTTAATCGCCTATTTAAAAGATAAAGACATCATTCATATAGATATGCCCAGAAGAAAATTAGAAGTTAAGCTAACTAGGCTTGAAATTACCAAGCGAAAAAAGACAATGAAACTCTTGCCAACAAAGGTAAAATCAGGGTATTTGTCTCGTTACAGCGAAATGGTTACGTCAGCATCAACTGGCGCGGTTCTTAAAGGCTAAAAAAGTATTATTGAATTTACCAACAATTATTGTTGACATTTTTTTAAGCCTTTGTTATTATTTAACTTACACAGAAACCTATAATTTAAAAAAATGCAGTTCTTAAAATCAATAGTAAAAAGAATCAGCAATCTCCTGGGAACATTCTCTAGTGATATTGGTATCGATCTGGGTACTGCCACCACTTTAGTTTACGTACGAGGAGAAGGGATTGTTTTATGTGAACCTTCGGTTTGTGCAATTTATAAAAATACTGGCATTCCTTTAGCAGTAGGTGAAGAAGCAAAGCGAATGCTCGGTAAAACTCCCGGAAGCATAGTAGCGATAAGACCAATGAGAGATGGAGTTATCGCTGACTTTGGCGTGACTGAACAAATGCTACGTTATTTCATAAAAAAAGCTTACCCTAGAAAAATAATAATCGGACCAAGAATAGTGGTTGCTGTTCCCTCAGGAATTACTGAAGTTGAAAGAAGAGCAGTAAAAGATTCTGCGCATCGTGCTGGAGCACGAGAAGTGATCCCAGTAGAAGAACCGATTGCTGCAGCTATTGGTGTTGGTTTGCCGATTGCTGAGCCTCAAGGCAGCATGATTATTGATATTGGCGGAGGAACCACTGAAATTGCAGTAATCTCTTTAGGCGGTATTGTTCATGCTCGCTCAATTCGAGTTGGAGGAGATGAAATGGATACTGCAATCGCAGAACATATGAAGAAAAATTATAATCTTATGGTTGGCGAGAGAACCTCTGAAGAAATAAAAATAAAGGTTGGTTCTGCTTGGCCTATCGATGAAGAATTAACAATAGAAGTCAGAGGCAGAGATTTAATCACTGGCCTTCCAAAATTTATTAAAGCCAACTCTGAAGAGATACGCGCTGCTTTAGAGGCACCTTTACGAGAAATTGTTGAGGCAACAAAGGTTACTCTTGAGCGAACCCCTCCGGAATTAGCTGCAGATCTAATTGAAAGAGGGATCGTTCTTTGTGGTGGTGGAGCTTTGCTGAGAGGGCTAGACAGGTTAATTTCAGAAGAAACCGGCCTAGCTTGCTTTGTTGCCGATGATCCTCTAACCGCTGTAGCCTTGGGTACAGGTAAAATTTTGGAAGAACCTAAATTCTTAAAGAAACTTTCCCTTGTATCTTCCTTCTAAAGCAAAACTCAAGATCCTGGTCATTTATCTTCTGGTTATTTTTCTGCTTTTCGCACCTTTTAAAAACGTTATACGCAACTTATTCTCTCTTTTCTTCTACCAACTAACAGTAACTTCTCGAAAAATATCGCAAAAAAATGAAAAACTAAAAAAAGAAAACATTTCCTTACAAATAAAACTTAAAGAATCACTTCAGCTAAAAAAAGAAAATGAGTACTTAAAGCAAGCGCTTAATTTTAAGAAAAGTAAAAAAATTGATTTAGTTGGTGTCGGAATACTAAGTTTTTCACCCTCAAGCTGGCAACGATATCTTTTAATAAATGGAGGAAAGGACATCAACTTAAAAAAAGGACTTTTGGCTATCAATGAAAAGGGTAAACTCATTGGAAAAATTACTGAAGTCAAAAAAACTTTCTCTCACCTACTTTTAATTAATGACCCTAATTTTAAGCTATCGGTATTTGTTGGAAAATTTGGCTCTGGGCTACTCAAAGGAACTTTAACTGGAGCTAAAATTTTATACATTGAAAAGGAAGAAGCCATAAAAAAGGGAGATAAGGTTTGGGTAAAAACTGATTCTTTGTCCTTTCCGATTGAGGTTGGTAAAGTTAGAAGCATCAAAAAGGGGACTAATCAACTTTTTTGTGATATAGCAGTAGAGCTAACATCTGAAAGTATTTTTTTCAATAAAATTTTTATCCTTAGATGAAAAACTTAAACCCAAAACTAATTTTTCTATTTTCTTCACTCTTTCTTCTTGATTTGATTAAACCCCTTGGTTATTCCTTGACTGTAGAGTTTGTCTTCTTGGGAGTAATTTTTGTCTCATTAAACGAAGACTTACTGTCAGCTCTCTTAATTTGTGCGATTTTTGGCTTACTTTGCGATTCTTTCAATCCCGGGATTAAGCCTATATATTTGATAGAATTTCCCCTTATCTGTCTCTTAAATAATTATCTCTTCTCTCATTTTCGCTTTGTAAATAAACAGACTCGGATTCTTATTGTAAAGAACTCATTAGTCTTGTTAGCTCTTATCATCCATATCGCTATTAACTCTATTCGTAGTGGCTTGTTTCTACCACTTTTTTGGATAAAATTTCTCATGCAGTCTCTTTTAATTTATTTCTCAATAAATTTTCTTATAGGCAAGGATAAAAACATCCAGCCTCCTAGGGCGTTTCAATAACTTTACTAAACAAAAAAGCTCTTATAAAAAACAAAATGCAACAATCTAGTTTTATTTTTTCTACTGATGGGATTAAAAAAATTTATGCTAGCGGATTTTTGCTTTTAATCTTAGTCCTTTTTTTCTATCAAATCATTAATGGTAGTTATTATGGTCAGCGTGCCCAAAATAATTATGTAAGACTTATTCCTATCCCGGCAATCCGTGGTTCAATTTTTGATCGTAACGGCAATCTTCTCGCCTATGACCGTGCCATATTTAATATTAGCGTTATTCCTTATCAAATCAAAAACAAAAAAGATTCTCTATTCGAAGGTTTAAGCAAATTTTCTGGATATAGCCTTGTCACAATCAAAAAAAATTATCTCCGAAATTCAAAAAATCCTTTTAGCGCAGTAGATATCATTAAAGACATTGATAAAATCACAGCCTTAGAGTTAAAAGAAAAATTTAAGGACCAGATCTTAATCAGCCCTAAACCTCAGCGTTATTATCCTCAGCAAGAGAACTCAGCTCACTTTATCGGTTATGTCAAAGAAGCTTCCACTCACTATGAAAAATTAAAAAAATACGGCTACAAACCTTTAGAACGAGTTGGTTTCCTTGGTATAGAACAATATTATGATGCCTATTTAAAGGGTCAAGATGGTGGAGACTTAATTGAAGTAGATGCTAGAAACCGTGTCGTTGGGTTTCTAGGGGAAAGACGACCTAAAAAAGGACAAAACATCTACCTTACTATTGACAATCGCATTCAAGAACTTGGCTTTGCTGCCTTAGGTAAGAAAAAAGGTGTTGTTATTCTTATGAATTCAATCAATGGTGAAATCATCGCTCTTTGCTCAGCACCGTCTTTTAATTCCAATAGCTTTATAAGCGGTAAAAATGTATCCCAGCTTCTCACTAACAAATCTAGCCCTTTGCTTAACCGTGCTACTCAAGCAAGTTACCCTATAGGTTCCACCTTCAAGCCATTAGTCGCATTAGCCGCAATAGAAGAAAATAAACTAAACCCGGATAAAACATTCCTTTGTGAAGGAAAAGTAATGGTTGGTTTAGCAAAGTTTAGGTGTTGGGAAACTCATGGCTTGCAAAATTTATATCAAGCGCTTACTCACTCGTGTAATTCCTATTTCTATAATCTTGGTCTCAACCTCGGACCAAATGCTTTATCAAGAGTAGCCAAGCAATTTGGCCTAGATTCTCCAACCGGCATTGACTTGCCTTATGAGAAAAATGGATTTGTTCCCACCTTGCATTGGAAAAAGAAAACCTTAAAGCAAAACTGGTACGCTGGCGATACAGTGAATTTTTCTATTGGTCAAGGCTTTATGAATGTTACACCTTTGGCAAACATGCTGGCAATAAATGTCTTTGCAAGCGATGGTTACCTGATTAAGCCACGGATTCTTAAAAAAGTAGGTAATCTATCTTCCAGCCTACCTTCAAGAACTTATCTAAAATACAAAAAGGAATTTATTAAAGAGATAAAGAAAGGTTTACGTGGAGTAGTTAACAACAAAGGCGGTACAGCATCATTATTAAAAAATTTAAATTTTGAAATTTCCGGTAAAACTGGAACTGCCCAAACAAATGGTAGTCCCCATGGATGGTTCGTCGGATATTTTCCATACAAAGAATCTACATATACTATTTGTGTTTTCTTAGAAAATGGAAAATCAAGCTATGAAGCTTTAAAAGTTGTTTATAAATTTCTTAAAACCATAGATGAGGAGGAGCTACTTTAGAAATGTTTAACTTAAGATTACTATTGTCTAAAATGTCTGGCTTAAAAACAATTGCACTTTGTCTTGTCTTTTTAAACTTATTAAGCCTTTTTTCTATCTATAGCAGCCTTCATCAATGTGGTGAGCTTGTTAACTCTACTATACTTTATAAACAGCTTATCTGGATATTCGCTTCTTGGATTTTATTAATACTTTTTGCCTCAATAAATTATCGTATTTACTTTGATGCCGGGTATGTGATTTATGTCTTGAACTTATTGCTATTGTTGTCAGTATACTTCTTTGGCAAAACTGCAATGGGAGCTCAACGTTGGATTTCAATTTTCGGTATCACTTTTCAACCTTCAGAAATATCAAAAATTGCTATAATCATTATTTTAGCCCGTTTCTTTTCTCAAAATGAACGCAAAGGTCTTTTTAGGAACTTTATTTTACCCCTGGGCTTAGTTACGCTTAACGCCTTAGTAATATTTAAACAGCCAGACCTAGGCACAGCCTTAATTATTATTTTTATCTTCTTTGGCTTAGGATTTTTCTCTCGAATAAAAAAACGCTATTTTATAATTCTTATCATATCCGGACTTATCCTATCCCCATTTGCCTTAAAAAAATTAGAAGATTACCAACTTCGAAGATTAACCGTGTTTATTAACCCCGACATTGACCCTTTGGGTTCAGGTTATACAATAATTCAATCAAAAATTGCTATCGGCTCAGGGGGATTCGTCGGTCAAGGCTTTCTTGCCGGCACTCAAAATCAATTTAATTTTCTTCCAGAAAGACATACTGATTTCATATTCACTGTCATAGCTGAAGAATGGGGATTTTTAGGTATACTTTTTCTACTTCTAATCTATTGGTTAATTTTGAAAAAAATATTACAACAGGCTAAAGGACTGCGCGACCCTTTCGCATATTACTTATGTTTAGGGATAAGTCTAATCTTCTTTTTACATATATTCATTAATGTCGGTATGACTCTAGGGATATTACCGGTAGTTGGTCTTCCTTTAATCTTTCTTAGTTATGGCGGAACCAGCCTCTTTATTAACTTCATCCTTTTAGGGATCTTCTTCAATATAGCCCGACGATGATAGATCTTAAAAACTTTAGGAGACCTCAACGTTACATTGGTAATGAATGGAATGTGATAAAAAAATCTCACTCCGAAAGGTTAACAGTTTGCCTCTCTTATCCTGACCTCTATGAAATCGGAATGAGCAATCTAGGAATTCGAATCATCTACGGTCTTCTTAACCAATATCCTGA
>JAGLSH010000114.1 GCA_023135855.1 Candidatus Omnitrophota bacterium | reverse complement strand
AAGACCTTCCTGCTGAAAGGTCGTAAGCTACTCCTAAAGATTCAAAAGAGCCATAGCCTGAAAAGACATTAGCTCCGTTGTTCCAGACATTTGTGTTGACGGGAGAGCTTGGGACGGTTGTGATGTTGCCGATGCCGGAGGGGCCTTGGGGGCCGGTGTCTCCCTTTTCTCCTTTGTCTCCTTTTAGAGTAATAACTTCTTTATCTTGTATCGCCTGTTCAAGCTCTGTGATCTTGTTTTGGAGACTGGCTATCTTTTTATCCTGTTCTGTATTACTGTCATCCTGAGCTGAGTCGAAGGATCCCGTATTCGTTCGGGATTCTTCGTCTTCGCCAGCTAGCGAATCCTCAGAATGACTATGAGAATGTACTCCCTCTCCCTTTGGGAGAGGATCGGGTTGAGGGTTTGAAGGTCCATCTTCTTCATCCTCTATCGGAAGAGTTGAATCATAGCTTGGCTGGTCTTCTTCCGGGATCAGTTCGTTATTATCTGTTTCAGTATTGTTTTGCCGCGGTTTTTGGGGTTCTTCTTTTTTGGGATTAAAAATATTTAAAGTATAATTGTATATGGTTTTAATACTTCTTTTGAGACTGTTGTAAGAAGAAGTTAATTTGTTTGAGATGGTGTTTAAGAATGATGGTTTTGAAGAAGCATATGCTTCTGTTGAGGCTTGGGCTGTTTTGATGAATGGGATGGGATGGTTTTGTGTGCATAGCTCCGGGATTCTATCGCTATCGCTCCAGAATGACAAGATGGAATTATTCGTCTGGATTTGTTCAGTATGGTTTTTAGAGAAAACAAAATTAGGCGAAATAAATAACGCTAACGACATAATTAAAAACACGAAGCAGGTTGTTATGCTAATTTTGTTTTTTAGTTTCATTATTATTATTTTTGCTATTTTTGAAATAAGTGTAGCACACTTAATCTGCTTTTATTTTACAACAAATTAGGGGAATAGACAAATGTTTACTAAAGTAATTATTCTTGATAAGATGTGTTTGTAATATTATACTTAAAAAGTAATGTTATTCTTGTAGATGTTATGTAATTCGTTGACAAAAACCTGTTATTCTGAATTTGTTTCAGAATCTATATACATTAGGTTTAATTTATACTATTTAATACTATACTTTTGTATACGATGAAATAATGTTTTGCGATTTATGGGTTTTACTAGATGTAATTGTCAAAAGATTCTGAATCCGCCAGCTGGTGGACAGAATGACAAAATTCAATATTCAAAATTCAATATTCAAATTTATGATTAACC
>JAGLSH010000113.1 GCA_023135855.1 Candidatus Omnitrophota bacterium | reverse complement strand
TAGAGAGGCTGCTAAGAGTGAAGGTTATAGTGGAGCAATGTTTCCTTGGCAGAGCGGTTCTATTGGTAAAGAAGAAACTCAAACTGTTCACTTGAATCCTCTTTCTGGTGAGTGGGGACCTGACCATAGCCATCGGCAAAGGCATGTTTCTTTTGCGATTGCTTATAATGCTTGGCAGCATTGGAAGAGAAGTGGCGATTTTAGTTTTTTGGTTCGTTATGGAGCAGAAATGATCCTTTCGATCGCTAGCTTCTGGGGAAGCTTAGTAAGATATGATTCAAATGATGGAAGATATCATACCAAAGGGGTTATGGGACCGGATGAATTTCACGAGAAACTTCCTGGCTCATCAAGACCAGGGTTAAAAGATAATGCTTATACTAATTTTATGATTGTTTGGACTTTGCTCAGAGCCCAAGAAGTTATTCGTCTCTTGCCTGAGGGCAGCAAGAAGCGGATTATAAAGAAGATAAAATTAGAGCAGAAAGAACTTATTCGTTGGGATAGAATTGTTCATAAAATGAATATAATAATAAATGATAAAGGAATTATAAGTCAATTTGACGGTTACCTAGATTTAAAAGAATTAGATTGGCAGAGTTATAAAAGTGAATATGAAAATATTCAAAGGTTAGATAGAATTTTGAAAGCTGAAGGTGAGTCACCTGATGCTTATAAAGTTTCAAAACAGGCTGATGTGCTTATGATCTTTTATCTTCTGCCTCGAACTGAAATAGAAGCGATTTTCAAAAGGTTGGGCTATAGCTTTGATAAAAACACTCTAAGAAGAAATTATAATTACTATGTTAGAAGAACTTCCCATGGTTCGACAATGAGTAAAGTTACTCATTGTTTTATTGCTCAATTATTAGGTAAGCCTAAAAAAGCCTGGGAGGGATTTTTAGATGTTCTTGAATCAGATGTTTATGATACTCAAGGCGGGACTACGCCTGAAGGTATTCATGTTGGGGTTATGGGTGGTTCTATCGATATGGCTATACGAGGTTTTGCTGGAGTATGTATTGCTGAGGATAAAATTGTTATAGACCCCAGATTGCCCCAGAAGTGGCGTAGCATGAAATTAGGATTTGTTTATAAAGGAATATGGATTTCTTTAGTAATTACTAAACGTCAGATATCAGTTCTAGTCCAAGGCCAAATTGCTATTCCTATAGAAATCAATGGCAAGGCTTATTATCCTCTTCTAGATAAGGTTTTGAAGGTCCCTTTCCGAAGAAAAAGCGTCAAATAACTCTTTTTTAAGTGTTTTTTCGTCTTTTAAAGAATTTTCTTTGTGTTATAATTGAACTTCAGATATTTAAGGA
>JAGLSH010000112.1 GCA_023135855.1 Candidatus Omnitrophota bacterium | reverse complement strand
GAAGCAGCTATTATTGTCGTTCCATCAACTATTACTCCACCATCATGTAATGGCGCCAAGGGATAAAAAATATTTTGCAGCAACTCAGATGTAAGCTCAGCTTTTAAAATCACTCCACTCTCAATATATCGTTTAAGTCCTATCTCTCTTCTTATAGCAATAAGAGCACCCTGTTTCTTGCGAGAAAGGGCTCCCGTTGCTGAAACGATTTCACGTAAAGATTGTTCAACCTCTTCTCTTTTAGGTTCAATAAAGAAAATATGACGCTTGCCCAAGTGTATCAGTCCTTCTCTTAGCTCAGGCTGAAAAATTATAACTACGAAAATTAAAAAGAAAGCAAAAAGGTAGGTAAGCAAACGAGTTAGAATCGGTAAACCTAACATTTGAAAGGCAAGCAGAGAAATTATTAAAATAATTATACCTCTTAGTAAATAAACAGCTTTTGTGCCTTTCAAAAACAAAAATATCCTATAGATAACTATCCATAAGATTAGTATCTCAACTAGCGCCTTCCATTTTATAAGTCCTAAAAAATCCATTAATTATTAATAATTTTTGAGGCTACTTTTATAGCCTGAGCAGTTTCTCTTACATCATGCACTCTTAAAATATTAGCACCTTTAGTGAGAGAAATCATGCTAGCAGCAATTGTTCCTATCAAACGCTGTTTAATATCTACATTAAGTATCTTACCAATAAAAGATTTATGAGACAACCCTAAAAAAATTGGTAACCCTAAAACTTTTAGTTTGTAAAGCTCATTGATTATCTTGGTATTGTCTTCTAAACACTTACCAAATCCTATTCCCGGATCAATGAGAAGTTGATCCCTTTTTATATCTCTTTTGTCACAAAAATTCAATCTTTCTTTAAAAAAATCAATTATCTCGATCATTACATCTTGATAATAAGGCTTTATCTGCATCGTCTGGGGATCCCCCTTCATATGCATCAATATGCATCCTAATTTATACCTCTTAACCAAAGACACCATTTGGGGGCTATTTCTTAGAGCTGTAATATCATTAATCATATCCACCCCTTCACCTACAGCCGCTTTTGCCACTAAATATTTATAAGTGTCCACAGATAAAAGAACTTTTTTAAACTCTTTTCGCAAAACTTTTAAAATAGGCACAACTCTTTTTATCTCATCCCCTATTTTAATCGGATTTGAAAAAGGCCTTGTTGACTCTCCGCCAATATCTATTATCTTCGCTCCAGCTTTTATCATTGTCTCTGCTTTTTTCAAAGCCAATACTTGAGCTTTCATGTTTGAACTTTTAACTTCTTTTAATAACCCATCTCCAAAAAAAGAATCTTCAGTAGAAT
>JAGLSH010000111.1 GCA_023135855.1 Candidatus Omnitrophota bacterium | reverse complement strand
AGAAAGTTTTTCTTTAAGCACTTTGCGGCGAGTAGGAAGAGCAGTAGTCGGAATATCTATTAGTGCTTCTTTAATTCCATGGTTTCTAGTAACAGTTGCTGTTTGGCTATTATTTCAGCAACCTTTTTATATTGCGCTTATTTTTGGTGCAATTGCTGCTGCGACTGCTCCAGCATCGGTAGTTATGGTAACCCAGGAATATAAAAGTAAAGGGGACTTTACTGACACTCTCCTAGGGGTAGTAGCTATTGATGATGCCTGGGCCTTAGTAATTTTTGGATTATCGTTATCAGTGGCTAAAACATTTGTAACTGGGAATGGCGATACTATTGGTCTTTTTAAAGATTTGCTGAAGACTTCATTAGAAATTGGTGGGTCATTTGTTTTGGGAGGGGCAATAGCAGTTGTTTTTAATAAGCTTTCCAGTTTTATCAATACAAATAAAGAACGCTTGATTTATACTTTTGGCTTTTTATCTTTAGTTATCGGCATGGCAATATCTTTTAATTTTTCAGTACTTTTGTCTTGTATGTTTTTTGGAGCACTCCTAGCAAATACTAATAAAGAGAGTTTTCATTTTTTTAATTCTTTGCGGGATATAGATGCACCACTATATTTGATATTTTTTGTCTTAGCTGGAGCGAGTTTAAAAGTTAGTGTTTTAGGAACTTCAGTTGTTTTAACTTTAGGCTATATAATCTTTAGAACTCTTGGTAAGATAGCTGGTGCTTTCATCGGAGCAAAAGTAGTTGATGCTTCTTTAGCTATAAAAAAATATATGGGATTAGCTTTGATTCCTCAGGCTGGAGTAGCTTTGGCTTGTGCCTTAATTGCTAAACATGCTATTCCTGGTATTTGGGGAGATACAATTCTAACTATTACTATTGCCAGCACAGTTATTTTTGAGATTGTTGGTCCCTGGGCCACAAAGTATTCTTTAGTCAAAGCTGGAGAAATAAAAGAAGACATGGAGAGCAAGGTATGATTTGCATGATAGTGAGGGTGAGATGAGAATTTCAAGAAGTAATGTTTTGGCCTTTATTTTAGCTGGTGGAAAAGGAGAAAGACTATTCCCTTTGACCTCTGAGAGAACAAAACCTTCAGTTCCTTTTGGCGGTAAATATCGGATAATTGATTTTACTTTGAGTAATTTAGTAAATTCTGGTATTTATTCTACTTATGTTTTAGTTCAATACAAATCTCAGTCTTTAATTGAACATATTCGAACCAGTTGGCGTAAGTCTGGTGTTCTTCCTCGACATTTTATTACCGTGGTTCCTCCTCAGATGAGGAGAGAAGATGTAAAAGCTTGGTACCGTGGCACAGCTGATTCAGTCTATCAGAACATAAATCTTATTTATGACTTTAAACCTCGTTTCGTGGCAATTTTTGGTGGTGACCATGTTTATCGCATGGATATAAAAGCAATGATTGATTTTCATATAAGAAAAAAGGCAAAACTGACTATAGCATCCATGCCGACAGAGAGTAGCC
>JAGLSH010000110.1 GCA_023135855.1 Candidatus Omnitrophota bacterium | reverse complement strand
TTAAACGCTATCCTATGCAAGAGAATAGAACATCCTCTAAGAAACGATTTTACTATAGCACATGATAAGAGGCTTTATCAGATCCTTGATAAAACAGTTGGTAAAAAAGTAACCGTTGAAGAAAGGATTAGCGGAGCCATATATATCACTTGTAAAGGATTAAGGCTTAAATACAAACAGGTAACAGTCAGGCTGCTAAAAGAGAAGTCTAAATCTAAACCTAGAAAAATCAACAAGCCTTCCATGGAACATCCATGGAAAAAGGCTTCTTATGATAGCTGGATATCGAAAAAGGCTCATTTACAAACTAAAAAACCCTCTGAAGATTTAGTTTTAACAGAGGCATAAAAGGGACATTTCTATTTTGCTAAAAAAGGGACATTTTTACTTTGCCTTGACATATTTATCCTAGCTATTGATTTAAAATATTGAATGTGATAAAATTAAAATTAAGTGAGCATAAAACTATTATTATTGTTATTTGATAAAGGTAATTTTACAATAATTAATGTATAACAAGTATAAAAAATTAATAATTTGGGTAATATTAATTGGGATCGTTTACTTATCCTCTGGTTTGGCAATTGCTGAAGATATCACTTGGAAGGAGAAAAAAAGTAAACATTTTATTATTTACTATCAAGAGGCTACTAGTGAATATATTAGCCAGATAATTGCAAAGGCAGAGCATTACTATATAAAAATAACTGACGATTTTGGTTATCGAAGATATAAATTTTGGCTTTGGGAGGATCGTTGTAGAATATATCTTTATCCTGATCAGGATATGTATTTGAGCCATAGCGGAAAGGCTAATTGGACAAGAGCTTATGTTAATGTAGTAGAAAAAAAGATTACTACTTTTATTTGGCAGGATAATTTCTTTGATACAATTCTTCCTCATGAGTTAGCGCATATTATATTTCGAGAGTTTGTTGGTTTTGATAAAGATATCCCTTTGTGTTTAGATGAAGGGCTTGCTTGTATGCAGGAGAAAGATAAACAGGAACGCTTAGACATTGCTAAGTCATTGGTTAGGTTGAAGTTACATATATCAGTAGAGCAGCTATTTAAGCTTAAGACTGATAGCGTGATTATTCCGTTTATTTTTTATAGCGAATCGGCTAGTATAGTAAATTTTCTTTTTGAGAAGTTTGGTGACGAGAAGTTTGTCTTTTTTTGCCGTCGAATTCGCGACGGTCAGGATTATGAAGAAGCATTACTGTCGACATATAAATTTGTTGATTTAGAAGAGCTAGGGAATGCTTGGATTGAATATGTGAATAAAGATTAAAAGAGGAGATAGTGATATGAATGTGCAAAAAAACCAATTTAAAATATTAATAATTGAAGATGATAGCAATGTGTATAATACCTTAAAAAGAGGTTTTGACGGTTCGGAATATCAGGTTTGGAGAGCAACCAGTGGCACTGAAGCTTTAAAATTGTTTAAGAATATTAATTTTATGGTTGTAATATCTGAGGCAATGATGCCGGATATTACTGGAACTGAATTAAT
>JAGLSH010000011.1 GCA_023135855.1 Candidatus Omnitrophota bacterium | reverse complement strand
AAAATCAATATCAATATCAGGCATAGATATACGAGCTGAATTTAGAAAACGTTCAAAAAGTAAATCATAATTTAATGGATCTACATCAGTGATGTGTAACAAATAACTAACAATGCTACCAGCAGCACTTCCTCGACCAGGGCCTACTGGAATATTATTTTCTTTAGCATACTTTATTAGATCCCAAACGATTAAAAAATAACTAGAAAACCTAGTTTTTTTAATAGTGTCTAGTTCATGCTCTAGTCTTTCAATAACAGCGCTACCTACTTTAGGATATCGACCTTTTAAATTTTTCTGACAAATATCCCGTAAATAATCATCATCGTTCACCTCTTTAGGTAAAGGAAAATTTGGCAAATGAGTTTGAGAAAAATCCATAGTGAGATTACATTTTTCAACAATCTCAATAGTACTTTTTATACTCTGAGGAATATCTTTAAAAATTTTACTCATTTCCTCTGGAGTACGAAAATAAAAACTATCACTACTAAATTTAAAACGCTTCGGATCATTAATTGTGGTCTGGGTTTGAATAGCTAATAAGACTTCGTGAGCAAAAGCCTCTTCTCTTTCTAAATAATGAATGTCATTGGTAGCAACTAAAGGGATATCTAACTCTTTGGAAATCTTAACTAATTGAGCATTAGCTGTTTTCTGCTCGGCTAGACCATTTTCCATAACTTCTAAATAGAAATTACCCTTACCAAAAATGCTTAAATACTCATCAGCTAATTTAGTAGCTTTATTTACATTTCCCGAAATAATTGCTGAAGGAATTTCTCCTTTAATGCAAGCACTAGAGGCAATCAGCCCTTTGCTGTATTTACTAAGGATCTCTTTATCAACTCGTGGTTTATAATAAAACCCCTCTAAATGAGCTAGACTAACTAGCCTAATAAGATTGGAGTATCCTTCTTGGTCTTTAGCCAAGAGAATTAAGTGATAATTACTATCACTACCGGATTTAAAATCTCTATCAAAACGTGAACCACTGGTTACATAAACTTCACAACCAATGATTGGTTTTATTCCTTTCTTAATGCAGAGATTGTAGAATTTTATTGCTCCGAAAATATTACCATGATCAGTCATGGCTAAGGCTGGAAGTTTACATTGGACGGCTTTATCAACTAACTTAGTTAGTAAACAGGCTCCATCTAGAAGACTATATTGAGTATGCACATGAAGATGTACAAAATCAGCATTCGCCATTGTTTTTATTTAAAGGTTAGATTCTACTCCCACTCAATTGTTGCTGGTGGTTTAGAACTGATGTCGAAAACGACTCTATTTATTCCTCTTACTTTATTAATAATTTCATTAGATATCTCAGCAAGAATAGAATGCGGTATCTTAGACCAATCAGCGGTCATCCCATCAAGGCTGTTAACGGCCCGGATTGCTACCACATACTCATAAGTTCTCTTATCCCCCATTACCCCTACTGTCTTAAGCGGCAATAAAACACAAAAAGCCTGCCAAATGTCATTGTAGATATTATTTTTCTTTATTATTTTCTCCATAATATCATCAGCCTCACGCAAAATCTTAAGTTGTTTAGGATTGACTTCACCAATTATTCTTACCGCTAAGCCTGGCCCGGGAAAAGGATGACGATTAATCATGTTTGGTGACATTTTAAGTAATTTAGCGACTTCTCTTACCTCATCTTTAAAAAGTTGGCGAAAAGGTTCAATTAACTTTAACTTCATTTCTTTGGGCAAACCACCTACATTATGATGTGACTTTATGCAAGCAGTAGGACCACCAAAAAATGATACTGACTCAATTACATCAGGATATAATGTTCCTTGAACAAGAAATTTTACATTTTTAATCTTCTTGGCTTCAGCTTCAAATACCTTTATAAATTCATGACCGATTATTTTACGTTTTCGCTCCGGATCAACAACACCCTTTAATTTATCGAGAAATATTTTAGAAGCATCAACATAGCGTAGGTCTACTTTAAAATAATCTCGAAAAAGTTTTATTACTTTATTAGCCTCATTTTTTCTTAAAACTCCATTATTAACAAAAATACATTTTAATTTCTTGCCAAGAGCTCTTTGAAGTAAAACTGCAGCAGTTGATGAATCAACTCCTCCGCTTAAACCCAAAATAACATTTGTTTTGCCTACTTTTTTCCTGGTTTCTTTTATCTGCTCAGAAATAAAATCTTCTAATTGCCAAGTTGGCGAACAACCAGTAATTCGAAACAAAAAGTTAGAAAGTATTTCTGTTCCCAATTCAGTGTGAACAACTTCAGGATGAAATTGTACTCCGTAAATCTTATCCTTACTATTACCAATAGCCGCAAATTTTGTATTTGAAGTATGCGCTAACAACCTAAAGCCTGAAGGAAGATTTATGATCTGATCAGTATGACTCATCCAGGAAGTAATCTTCTCCGGCAAAGAGAAAAATAAATCCTGATGATCATCAATAAACATCTTAGCTCTTCCATACTCCCTCTTCTTCCCCTCTCGAACTCTTCCCTTTAAAGTCTTAACTAAAATTTGCATTCCATAGCAAATACCTAAAATTGGAATGCCTAACTTTAAAACTTCCTTTTTTAAAATCGGGGCCTCTTTTTCATAAACACTATGCGGCCCTCCGGAAAGAATAATCCCCTTAGGATTGATCTTTTTTATTCTTTCTATAGCTATAGTGCAAGGCTCAATAACACTAAAAACTTTTAGCTCTCTTACTCGACGAGCAATAAGCTGAGTATATTGAGATCCAAAATCAAGAATTAAAATTGTATCTTTCTTCATCTCTAATTTTACCTTTAACTACTTCCCCATTCCTACTCTCTGAGCAGCTTGAAATATCTTTCCTTCAGTTTGAATAGAAGGAGCAATAATTATTTCAACAAAATGCATTTCCTTAATCATCTTAGCGCCTAAGGCACCCATAGAAGTACTAAGAGCACCGATTAAATTCTGAGAACCATCATCAACTATTGCCGGACCAAAAATAATCTGGCTTAAATTTCCAGTTACTCCGACGTTTATTCTTGTGCCTCGAGGTAGATTACCATGAGAAGTAGCCATGCCCCAATGGAATCCTTTGCCTGGTGCTTCTTCTGATCTAGCAAAAGCTGAACCGATCATAACTGCATCAGCCCCAGAAGCAAAAGCTTTACAAACATCGCCACCTCTGCTCATTCCACCATCAGTAATTATTGGTATGTATTTTCCGGTTTTCTGGTGATAAAAATCTCTAGCTGCTGCACAATCAATAGTAGAAGTTACTTGGGGAACGCCAATGCCTAAAACTCCTCTAGTAGTGCAAGCTGCTCCTGGACCTACGCCAACTAAAATACCTGCGCATCCAGTTTCAAAAAGTTCCAAGGTAACATCATAGGTAACACAATTACCAATAATGACCGGAATCTTTCTCTTCTTACAAAATTCTTTTAAATCTAAAGGCTTGTATTTAGAAGCAATATGCTTAGCAGTAGTTACGGTAGACTGAACCACAAAGCAATCTGCTCCAGCATCTTCGGCAATCGCAGCAAACCTCTCGGCATTCTGTGGTATACAGCTAAGAGCAGCATACCCCTTACCTTTTTTTATCTCACTAACTCTCTTAGCAATCAACTTCTCCTTAATAGGAGTAGTGTAGACTTTTTGAATTAAATTGGTAGCCTCTTTGGGTCCAGACTTAGAGATCTCTTCTAAAACCTCATCAGGATTATCATAGCGTGTCTGGATTCCATCTAAATTTAAAACAGCAACGCCTCCTAAGCGAGACATCTCAATAGCAAATTTGACACTAACAACTCCATCCATTGCCGCAGCAAGAATTGGAACAATAAATTTCTTACCCCCTAGCTCCCATGTTGTATCTACCTCTTCAGGGTTTACAGTAACTCTTCCTGGAGCAAGAGCAACTTCATCAAAGCCATAACATCTACGAGCCCGTTTTCCTATACCAATCCACTCTGCCATGATTGAACCTCCTTAGAAATATCTTCATTGTTTATCATTTTGTTATTATCTATACTACCTGAACTACAAAAATCTGGCTTTACTCCGGTTACAGCAAATTCAGCAAAAATGCGAGCTTCTTCTTTTATCTCTTGATTATTAGAAGTAAAAAATATCTCTTTATCTACCTCTTTTCGATTTACATCACCCAAAGAATAAACTCCTTCAAAATTAGTAAAAAATTTATCTTCAAGAATAATACCATCTTCAAAAAACCTTAAGTTTAATGTGAATCCACTATCAACAAAAACCAGCTGAGAAGAAAAAACCATCAACGGTGATAATTTAACAGCCTTAACTACTCCCTCACCTACAGCTTCCTCAATAAAAGCATCTAGGTGCAAACCAATATTCTTTTGATTTAAGACACTAATTACCTTTTCTTTATGTTCTCCTAGAAAATCTAATCCCTCAGTTACTATCTTTACATCTTTGCCTAAGCTTGCTAATGCAATTGCTAATTTTAAACCCAACCAAGTAGAAACATAAACACAAGCTTCATTTGATATTTTCAAAAGACTCTTTAATTTAATTTGATCAATATCAGAAAGATAAAAAAAACCTTCTCTGTGCTCTCCTTTAATCGGTAATTTTTTAGACTTTAAACCTGAAGCAATAACTAAATTATCAAAGCTCCTGGATTCACCTGCTTTAAAATAAATCTTACGGCGCTTAGGATTAATCTTCTCCACAGAATCAAAAATGAATTCAACCCCTTTTGCCTCTGCCCATTCACTAATATCTATTCTTTTGCTAATGTCACCAGGAAAATAAATAATTTCTCTCTTTGAAAAAAAATAAGCTTCTTTGTCTATTAAACAAATATCACAAGGAATGTTTTTTGCCCTAATCTCTTCAATTAAAGCTAATCCTGATACACCAGCGCCCAAAATAGTGATCTTCTTCATAATAATATTAATTCTTTAAACTTAACTTATATGCTAAGACTAAATTTTGGTAAAGAAATATTGTTGTTAATTTCCCCACTCCTCCCGGAACAGGAGTTATGAATGCTGCTCTTTTCTTAGCTTGATCAAACTCTACATCTCCAGATACTTTCCTATCTTTATGTCCCACCCCAACATCAATGACTACTGCTCCTTTCTTTATCCAATCACCCTTTATAAGGTCAGGTTTGCCAACAGCTGAAATTACAATATCTGCACCACTAACATAAGAAGGGATATCTCCCTTTTCATCTGTAGCAATGTGAGTAACACTTACTGTTGCAAACTCATTACCCAGCCATAGTGTTAGAGGTCTACCAATAAGAGGAGAGAATCCTACTAAGGTTACTTTCGCTCCATAAAGCTTAACCCCACTCTCCTTAATCAATTCAATAACACTTAATGCTGTTGGGGATATAAATTTAGGTTGGCCAAGAAAGAATCTCCCAAGATTAGCCGGATGCATTCCTTCAATATCTTTTCCTTCGCTAAGCAAAGAAAAAAGATCAACATCACTCCATCCTGGAGGGAAAGGCTTATTAAGAATAATGCCAGTTATTTCCTTGTCATTATTCAATTTTTCAATTTCACTTTGAAACTCTTTAAAAGGTAAACCTGATGCGAAGCTTTGAAGACTAAAATCTATTTTTAATTCTTTAGCTAATTTTTCTTGGGCAGAACAATAATTCCTAGCCGCAACATCTTCTCCGATAACTACTGAGGCTAGACATAATTTAGATATGCTATCTAGCTCAGACTTAATTTGGGCTAATAAAGAATTACATCTTTCTTGGGCATTGAAAATTATCGCCATTTTTTTAAAGATTTTTTAAATAGATCAGTAAATTTACTTTCCTTACCAAACATTTTTTCATTTGCCTCTAAATTTAAGATAGACCCCAGAAGAGATACTTTAGCGCACTCTAATCCAATATTAAAGTCACTAATTATATTCTTTTTTATACCAGATTCTATCTCTTTAGCAAGAGAAAAGACTTTCAAAGAGGTTTGACCTAAGTCAACAATCAAGCTTTCACCCTGTTTTACAAGCTGAGCTCTCTTGGTTCCTTTTGAACTCATGATTTTGGCAAAAATAAGACTATCTTTATCAATATTAAGATAAATTTTCTTTTTTAAAATTTGTAACTTTTCTAATTGTTTTTTGAACTTATCCAAAGACGAATACCTAATTGCTTTTTCAATTAAACTAATACCAGTACAAAAAATCAAAGCAACTGCACTTCCTCCACCAGGAGCTGGTTTACGTTTCCCTAAATCATCTAAATATTTTTTAAAGCTACTTCGATAACATTTCATTAAACCCCCTGTTTCTTGCCCAACCCATTTTTGCAAGGAGAAAAACTACAACGATGAAAAGGTGTTAGGTCGTATTTTTTTATTAATGAAAAGTGCTCAGCTGTTGGATAACCCTTATGTTGAGAAAAATTCCACTGAGGATATAGAAAATCTACTGAATTCATTAAGTAATCTCTTACTACTTTAGCCACAATAGAAGCGCAAGAAACCTCTTTAACGAAAGTATCAGCCTTGGGCTGACAAATATAATTTAACTCTAAATCACTACGAAAGTGATTACCATCAACGATAAATTTTGCTTTTTTTAACTTTGAAGATCTTTCTAAAAGCTTTTCTATCGCCCGATTAAAAGCTAAGAGAGTTGCTTCTAAGATGTTAATTTCATCTATCTCCTGGTTGCTAGCAGTACCTACTCCAAAAACTGCTTCCTTAGTTAACCAGGAAAATATCTCCTCTCGTGCTGATGCTGAAAGTTTTTTAGAATCCTTAACCGTAAAAGGAGGATCTTTCTTTAAATGCAAAGCACAGGCCACCACCACTCCTGCCAATGGTCCTCTACCTGCCTCATCTACTCCTACCACCATTTTTAACTAATCAATTAGGCTAGAGTTGCTTTTTTACCTACTCTATCTCTTAAATAGTACAAACGTTTTCTTCGTGGATTCCGACGTCCTTTTTTTACCATCTCTATTCTCTCAATTTTTGGCGAATAAAAGGGGAAAGTTACCTCATAGGCCTCTCCGTAAGCTATTCTTCGTAATGTAAATGATTTGCGATGCATTGCTCCTTGAATTTTTATTATAATTCCTTGAACAGGATGCAACCTCACTTTATCTTTCTCCATGATCTTGTAATAAACCTTAATAATGTCTCCTTGCTTAAATTCAGGATATTCTTTTTTCAAGGCTTCTTTAAGCTCTTTTTCAACCATTGCTAATTTGTCCATGATTCCCTCCTTTTGTAAAATCTTACCATTTTAAAAATTTATTTCAATAAATCAGGCCTTCTTTTTTTGGTAGTCTCTAAAGCCTGTCTTTTTCTCCAAGTCTCGATTTTTCCATGATTCCCTGAGAGTAAAACCTCTGGCACCTTTAAGCCACGAAAATCAACCGGCTTAGTATAGTGAGGAAAGTCTAAGCCTTGGCCTTCAAAACTCTCTCTTTTAATCGACTCTTTATCCGAAACAACGCCAGGAATTAAACGGCATAAACAATCAATAAAAACCATTGAAGCTAACTCTCCACCACTTAAAATATAATCCCCTAAAGAGATTTCTTCTTCTGCTAAATCGCATCTTACCCGCTCGTCAACACCTTCATAGCGCGGAGCAAGAAGAATTAAACGTTCCAAATTCAAAAACTTCTTCACTCTTTTTTGACTTAAAGTCTTCCCTTGTGGAGAGAGAAGAATTATTCTTTTATTTTCATCCTTCTTTTTTTCTGGATAAACCTCATACCCTAAAATCGATTCAACTGCCCCAAATAAAGGATCTGGTTTAAAAACCATTCCTCCTCCTCCACAAGAAGGAGCATCTACTTTTTTATGTGGCTCAGATGCAAAATCACGAAGATTATGTATATTTATCTTAACTAAGCCCTTATCTTGAGCTCTATTTATTATCGATTCATCTAGAACCGGAGAAAACATCTTAGGAAAAATAGTAACAACATCAATTATCATTGCCCTTTGCTTCTTTAAATCTATTTAAAAACGTATCTTTAAGCTCAGAAAATTTTCCGCAATTTATAGCTTCTCTAATCTTTACCATGAAATTCTTATACCAAAACACATTATGGTAAGTAACTAACTGAGTTCCTGTCATCTCTTTTACGTTTATAAGGTGCCGTAAATAAGCTCGAGAAAAATTACGGCAAGTATAACAAGAACACTCCTTATCCAAAGGTTCAGTATCTTGACTGTAATTAGCATTCCTTACGGTGATTTCTCCTTGATTAGTAAAGGCTGTTCCAGTGCGTCCATATCGCGTAGGAACAACGCAATCAAAAAGATCTACCCCTAGGCTTACTGCTTCGAGAATATCCCCAGGTTTACCATAACCCATAAAATATCGAAGACATTCCTTTGGCACTTTTTCATCAATAAAGAGGAGCATATTATACCTTAAATCTTCAGGCTCGCCAACACTTAAACCACCTATGCAAAAGCCCTTTATACCTAGAGGCAACAGCTTCTCAATGCATTCTCCTCGCAACTCTTTATAGGTAGACCCTTGGATAATCCCCCAAAACATACGATTACTCTGATTATGCTTATCAAAATACTCCTTACCTCTCCCAGCCCAATCAATACTACGCTCCATTGCCTTGCGAGCACCTTTTTCAGAAATTGGATGTTTAACACACTCATCCAAAGGAACTACAACATCTGAGCCCAAATCGAGCTGGATTCTAATCGCTTCCTCAGGGGTTAAAAAGAATGTACTGCCATCAACATGAGATTGAAATTCTACGCCCTGATCACTAACTTTACGAAATCTTTCTAAACTAAAAATTTGATACCCGCCGCTATCAGTTATAATCGTCTTATCAAAACCCATAAAAGAATGTAGTCCCCCGCACTTCTTAATAATTTCAGTTCCCGGACGCAAAAACAAATGATAAGCATTAACCAACAAACCATCAACATCTATTTCTTTAAGATGATCTTGAGTAAGCCCTTTAACTGTTGCCTGAGTAGCAACCGGGAAAAAAGCTGGAGTATGCACTTGAGACGCTCTAGTTTTAAAAACTCCTGTTCGAGCGCAAGTTGTTGTGTCTTTTTTTATTAACTTAAACATCTTCTTTTTTTAAAGTAAAATAAATATACTAATAGCCTTTACATCAAAAGCCTGTTCTACCTAACAATTTTTAAAAAATTTCTTCTTGGATCTTACCCTTAAGGGAAAGTTTTAAATGCTGGTAGGAAATTTCTGTGGCGATTCTACCTCTAGGGGAACGAATAATAAATCCTTCCTTAAGCAAATACGGCTCAACAACATCTTCGAGAGTTAATTTATCCTCACGCAAGGTCGCAGCGATGGCTTCAATCCCAGCTGGCCCTCCTTGATACAAATTCATAATTGCTAGCAAGTATTTACGGTCCATCTTATCAAGCCCTTGGTTGTCTACCCCTATTTTAGCTAAAGAATCTTGAGTAATGCTAATATCAATCACGCCGGTACCAATAACTTGAGCATAATCACGAACTCTTCTTAGAAGACGGTTGCATAAACGTGGAGACCCTCGAGAACGTCGAGCAATTTCCATAGCGCTTTCCGAATCAATTTCTATTTCAAGAAGTCCAGCACTACGTTGAACAATTTTCGAAAGCTCCTCAGGGCTATAAAAATCAAAATCATAAAATAATCCGAATCTACCACGCAATGGACCGCTTAACAATCCTTTACGAGTAGTTGCCCCGATAAGGGTAAAAGGTTTTATATTAAACTTAACGCTCTTAGCGTAAGGACCTTTATCAATAATGAAATCTATCTGGAAATTTTCCATTGCCGGATAAAGAAATTCCTCCACAACCTTTGAAAGACGATGAATTTCATCAATAAACAGAATATCCCCGGCTTCAAGATTAGTTAAAATGCCCACTAAATCTCCAGCTCTTTCTATAGCTGGTCCGCTAGTCGCGGTAAGCTTTGACTTCATCTGCTGAGCAACGCAATAAGCTAAAGAAGTCTTTCCTAGGCCAGGAGGACCAGAAAGAAGCATATGTTCTAGAGGTTCCTCTCTTTTTTTAGCAGCCTCTAGGGAAATCTCTAAAGAAGAAATAACATTCTTCTGACCCAAAAACTCTTTTATATTTTTTGGTCGAAGAGAAAGATTAATAACTTGCTCTTCTTCGTTTTCTTTTAAATAATCTGTTACTCCTTCTTCACTCATTTTATTCTTTTGACATCCCAGGTTGTGCAAAGATAGTATCTCTGCGAGCAATTAAAATTGAACCAAAAAGCTCTTCCTGTATAGCAGCAATCTCTTTTAACTTTATTAGCTCGAGTATAGCTAAAAATGTAACTACAATTTCTAATTTATTCTTAGCTGAAGTAAACAACTCTGCTAAAGAAACCTTCTCTTTAACCAAAAGAAGATGTAATAAATCATGAATTTTATCTTCTACTGTGAATTCATCCTTAACAACTTCAAAAAAAACATCTTTAGGGATCTCTTTAAGAGCATTCTTGAAAGCACTTATTAAATCAAATATTGACGCTTCGATATAAACTTCACCAGCTGGAAAATCAAGCGTAGGACGCTTAAAGTACCTGTTTCTCTCTACTTCTTTATCTCTTAAAAACTCTGCTGCATCTTTGAATTTCTCATATTCAAGAAGCCTTCTTACCAATTCTTCCCGAGGATCTTCTTCCTCTTCCTGGGCTTCTTCTTGACGGGGAAGAAGCATCTTTGATTTTATATTAATCAGATTAGCAGCAGTAACTAAATACTCAGAAGCTAGATTTATATCTAGGAGTTTCATCACTTCTAGAAATTGTAAGTATTGCTCTATAACATTAGCTATAGAGATATCACAAATATTAAGATGGTCCTTCTTTATAAGATAAAGAAGCAAATCTAGGGGGCCTTCGAAAATATCTAATCTCACTTTCATATTTTTAATGCCACCTTAACTTCATCAATGGTTTTACTAGCAACTTCTCTAGCCTTTTTCTTGCCCTCTTCTAAAATATCTCTTAAATAATCTTTCTTCTTTAAAATTTTAGTCTTTTCCTCTCTCTTAGGAGCAATAAACTCTTCAAGAATTTTTATCAGCTCATCCTTACATTCTTTGCAACCTCTCTTTGCTTCCCTACACTCTTTAGGAAGCTCAGTTTTCTTGCCGGGAGCAAAAATAGAATAATAATCAAAAACATTACAAACATCAGGATGACCGGGATCATCCCTTCTCTTCCGAGCTGGGTCAGTAAACATTGAGAGAACTTTACGTTTTAGACTCGCTGAGTCTTCAGATAGCCCAATACAATTATTATAACTCTTACTCATTTTTCTTCCATCTAAACCTAAGAAACGAGGAACCGAAGTAAGTAATGGTTGGGGTTCAATAAAAACTTTACTCTTGTAAGTAAAATGAAAACGCCTAACGATCTCCCTACATAATTCCAAATGAGGAAGCTGATCTTCACCAACAGGAACAGAATTAGCTTTATACAAAAGGATATCTGCAGATTGCAAAACCGGATAGCCTAGAAAAGCATGAGTATTTATATCCTTATCTTTTAATTGAGTCAGTTGCTCTTTAAAGGTTGGACATCTAAATAACCATCCTAGGGGAACTAAGTTTGAAAGAATCATGTACAGCTCTAAATGCTCTGGCACTTCAGACTGTATAAAGATAACACTTCTTTTTGGATCTATCCCATAAGCTAACCAATCGCTAACATTATCCAAAACAGAATCTTTAATCATTGAGGGATTTTTATACTCGCTCATCAACGCATGCCAATCAGCAACCATAAAAAAGCACTTATACTCCTCCTGCAATTTCATCCAATTGGATAACGCCCCCACCCAATGCCCAAGATGCAACTTTCCAGTAGGCCTAATTCCACTTAAAATTGTCTTCTTTTTTTCTAATTTCATTTTAATTTCCGAGCGATTGTCTCTTCATCAAAGGTATCAATAATATCATCCTCTTTGATTTTATCAAATCCAATATCAATGCCACACTCAAGACCTTCAGTCACCTCTCTAACATCGTCCTTAAATCTCTTCAAAGTCTGAACTTTACCTTCAAAAATCACTTCATTGTCTCGAAAAAGATTACAGATTGATCCTCTTTTAATCTTTCCCTTCTCTACCACAGATCCAGCAATTATCCCAGCTCTTGATAATTTGAATACTGTCTTTACCTTAGCTCTTCCTAAAAAAGTACGCTTTACATGCGGAGTTAACAATCCTTCTACAGCGCCCTTAACGTCATCAATAAGCTCATAAACAATCTGATAGGATCTTGTCTCAATGCCTTTTCTGCGTGATAATTCTCTAACCTGAGCATCAATACTAACTTTAAAACCAACCACAATAGAATCAGTAACCTCAGCTAAAAGAATATCCGAAGAATTTACTGATCCTACTCCTTTATGAATAATATTCACCTTTACTTCTTCAGTAGAAATTTTATTCAAAGCTCCTTCAACAGCTTCTAAAGTACCCCCAACATCAGCCTTAAGAATAATTTTTAATTGCTTTAGATCTTCTTCCTGAACCTTTTTATATAAATCTTCTAATTTAAGGTGAGTTTTTGGTACAAGTTTATTTCTTGTTTCTTCATCCTTTCTTTTGCTAATGATTTCCCGAGCATTTTTCTCATCAGTAACAACTAATAATTGTTCACCGGGGTTAGGTACACCGTTTAAGCCTAAAATCTCTGCAGGATGAGCTGGCAAGACTTCTTTCAAAATCTTTTTTCTATCATCATGTATCGCCCTTATCTTTCCAGAATAAAGACCACAAACACACCAATCACCAGTCTTAAGTATACCTTCCTTAACTAGAATTGTAGCTAGAGAACCTCTACCTTTAGACAATCTTGCTTCCACTACTACTCCAATAGCTGAGCGCTTATAATCTGCTTTTAACTCCATAATATCAGATTGAAGAATGATTAAATCTAGAAGATCATCTATCCCTTCGCCAGTCTTAGCTGACACATTTACAGTAATAGTTTTACCGCCCCAATCTTCAGGAGACATGTCCATCTTAGAAAGCTGTTGTTTTACCATATCAGCATTAGAATTAGGTCTATCAATTTTATTAATCGCAACAATAATTGAAGCTCCTGAGGCTTTAGCATGATCAATAGCCTCTACTGTTTGAGGCTTGATGCCGTCATCTGCTGCTATTACGATAATTACAATATCGGTAACATCAGCGCCGCGCGCACGCATAGCTGTAAAAGTCTCATGACCAGGAGTGTCTATAAAAGTAATTTTTCCTTTATCTAAAGATACCTGGTAAGCACCAATATGTTGAGTAATCCCCCCAGCCTCCTTGTCACTAATCTTGCTCTTTCGAATACAATCAAGAATGCTTGTTTTTCCATGGTCAATATGACCCATAAGAGTAACTACTGGCGCTCGCTTCTCCAAATTCTTAGACTCAACTTTTAAAATCTCTTCCTCTTTAGAAAGTTTTTCTTTCAAGTTAACTTTATAATCATAAGCAATCTCTCTTGCACACTTCTCATCAATGCTTTGATTAATATTAAAAAACTTACCCTTTTTTATTAAATCCGATAAAAGTTGTGAAGATTTTTTACCTAATTTCACAGCCATATCCTTAATCGTAATCGGAAAACTTACTTCAATAACATTTTCCTCAATCTCCTTACGATCTAGCTCTCCAACTTCATGCTTAATAATATCAGCCGTATCTTTATCCACGCTAGACATATGATTCTTTACAGGGAAATTAAGCAATTTCAACTTTTCAATCAATTCTTTACTGTCTATATTTAGCTCTTTGGCTAGTTCATGAATTCTCATCTTTGGTTGTCTCCTTTTTCTCCACTTTTGCCTTATCCTCTATAGCTATTGCTTTCTTTACTTCTTCTATTATACTGGCCGCTTTTTTAGCGCCAATACCTTTAAGCGAAGAAAGCCCAGTTGCTTCAGCTCTAGCTAAGGAGTTTAAATTATTATACCCGGCATCTACTAAAACAGCAGCTACTTTTTTACCTACAGCTTTTAGAGCAAATAACTTCTTAATGCTCTCTTCAATGCTTTCACGAGAACGAACATCTATTTCCCAACCTACCAACTTTGAAGCAAGGCGAACATTTTGCCCCTTACGTCCGATAGATAAAGAAAGTTGATCAGCAGCAACCAAAACTTTAGCTCTTCTAGCCTCACGATCTAATTCAATCATTGAGATAACTGCCGGGGAAAGTGCCATCTTAATAAATTCTTTTACATCTTCACCCCATCTTATAATATCAATTTTCTCTCCTCTTAACTCCTCAATTATACTCTTTACTCGTGAACCTCTTATCCCAACGCAAGCCCCTACACAATCAACTTTATCGTCTTTAGAAACAACGGCGATTTTCGTTCTTTCTCCAGGATCACGAGCGATTCCTTTTATTTCAACAATTCCATCGCCAATTTCTGGAACTTCTAAGTTAAATAACTTACGAACTAAACCTTCATGTTTACGAGAAAGAATTATTTGCACACCTTTTTCCTTCTTGACTTCATAAACAAAAGCCTTAACCCTTTCGCCAATACGAAAGTGATCAAGAGGACTTAAGAAAGAATTAGGGATTATACCTTCAGCTTTACCCATAAGATCCAAAATAACAGCTTTTCTCTCTAGGCGATAAACAATCCCCCCAACAATGCTACCCTCTTTATCTTTATACTCATTATAAATATTATCTTTTTCAGCCTCTCTTATTTTCTGGATAATCACCTGCCTTGCAGTCTGAGCGGCAATACGGCCGAATTCATTGGACATTATCTCTTTATCCCCTATATAGACATGGATATCACCTTTTGAGGGATCTATTTCAACTCTTACCTCTGAATCCTGGGAAGTTATTTTGGCAATCTTCTTGGCGGCCACAGTCAAAGCGCTCTTTACCGCCTCAATGAGAACATTCTTATCTAAGCCTTTTTCTCTTTCCAACTGCGTAAGCACACTTAAAAATTCTTTCCCCACTTTTACAACCTCCTTCAATGAGACTTGGCTTTTTTCAAACCTTTGGTTTTAAAAAAGCCTTAGTCGAATTGATGTCCGTGCC
>JAGLSH010000109.1 GCA_023135855.1 Candidatus Omnitrophota bacterium | reverse complement strand
TATTTAGAAGCTAAGAAAATGGTTGAAGAGGATAAAACTTATCCTTTAGGGGAAGCTATTGATCTCTTAAAGGCTATGCCTAAGGCTAAATTTGATGAAACAATAGAGATTTGTGGAAAGTTAGGCGCAGACCCTAAGCAATCTGATCAGATGGTTAGAGGGTCTGTGGTATTGCCTCATGGTACTGGAAAACAAGTTAAAGTTTTAGTTTTTTGTGAACCTGAGAAAGAAGAAGATGCTAAAGAAGCTGGAGCTGATTATGTTGGTTCTCAGGAGACTATTGATAAGATTCTTAAGGAAGGGTGGACTGATTTTGGTTGTTGCATATCTACACCTTCAATGATGCGCTTGGTAAGTAAATTAGGAAAATTTTTAGGTCCACGAGGGCTAATGCCTTCTCCTAAAACAGGAACTGTAACCGAGAATATAACTCATGCAATTTCAGAAGCTAAGAGAGGAAAGATTGATTTTCGTATGGATAAACTTGGTTGTGTTCACGTTGGGTTAGGAAAACTGTCATTTAGTTCTCAAGATTTATTAGAGAATGTGGAGACTTTCGTTAAGGCTCTCGAGGCTGCAAGACCTGCAGCAGTTAAGGGTGATTTTATGGGGGATCTTTATTTATCGGCGACCATAGGACCAGCAATAAAATTTAGTTTATAGGAAATTATGGCAAAAGAAGTAAAAAAAATCGGTTTAGTGGTATCTGAAAGAATTGTAGAAGACCTTAAACAAGGAATCAAAGACACTGAAGGGTGCTTTTTTGTTGGCTTTAATAAGGTTGGAGCTTATCCTCTTAATGAACTGCGCAATAATCTTCGTGATTCTGGTGCTAAAATTTTTGTAGCTAAGAATTCTTTATTTAAAAGAGCATTAGGTGAATTAGGACGGGAAGATGTTGATAGTTTATTGGAAACAGAGACTGGTGTTGTTATTATAAAAGATGTGGATGTAGTTAATGTTTGTAAAACTTTGGTTGAATTTACTAAAGAGACTGAAGCTTTACAACTTAAGGGCGGGTTTATTAAGGATAAAAGAGTTGATTCAAAAGAATTAAGTGCTTTAGCAAAACTTCCTGCTCGGGAAGTGCTTATTGGTATGGTAGTGTCTTCTTTTGCTTCGCCCTTATCTGGCTTTCTTAATACATTGAATCAGATAATTTTAAAGTTTGTTTGGGTTGTTGAAGAAATTAAAAAAACTAAAGAACAAAAAAAAGGATAAGGAGGTATTTATGTCTAAAGTTGAAGATATTATGAAGGTGGTGGAGGAGATGACTGTTTTGGAGCTCTCCGAACTAGTAAAAGCTTGTGAAGATAAGTTTGGAGTAACTGCTGCTGCACCTGCTGCTGTGGCTGTTGCGGGTGGTACTGCTGCAGAAGAGGAAGAAGAACAGACAGCATTTACTGTAACTTTAACTGGCATAGGCGCCAATAAGATCGCAGTTATTAAAGAAGTTAGGGCAATCACTGAATTAGGCCTAAAAGAAGCAAAGGATTTAGTTGATTCTGCACCTAAGGCAATTAAGGAAAATGTAAGTAAAGAAGAAGCCGAAGAAATTAAGA
>JAGLSH010000108.1 GCA_023135855.1 Candidatus Omnitrophota bacterium | reverse complement strand
CCATATTAAGTCCAGGGTATTTACTACTGCCTTACGGACAGACCAGTAATGGTCAGTAAGTTTATTTTCTAGGGTAGAGATGGGTAGCTTTCCTTGTTTCCATAATTCATGCCATATTAAGCCCAGGGTATTTACTGCTGCCTTACGGACGTCTTCGTCAGAGTCAGTAAGTTTATTTTCTAGGGTAGAGATGGGTAGCTTTCCTTGTTTCCATAATTCATGCCATATTAAGCCTAGGGCATTTACTGCTGCCTTACGGACGCCTTCGTCAGAGTCAGTAAGTTTATTTTCTAAGAACACCATTTTACTAAATGCAACAAATATGGCCTGTTGTTCTTTTGGAGGGATAATATCTAAGAGCTTTCTGTGCTTAAGCGTCTTGAAAACCACAGATGATGAAGCATAAAAATGCATTAAAACAACAAAGGCAGACACTTTATTCTTAGTCGCCGGTGAACTGGAGTAACCAACAGGAAGCTTAAGGCTGACAAGCATACTTGTTTTTAAACCGGCTCTTTGTTTTTTTGGCCGAGTATACATTAAAATGGATGGTCTCTCTTGTATGAATTGAGCAAGATACCATAAGCCGTGGCCTCCGTTAGCTTGAGCTTGCCTGTTTGCTACCCGCCTCTGGATATTTTCACTTCTCGCTAAATACCCTAAGCCCTCACGCTTTACTCCGGCCCGATTCTGTTCTAACCTCTGCCAATCAGAATCACTACATAGCGGCTGACGCATGGTAACGCTTAAAATACCCTCTCTTTCAGAAAGCTTATCTTTAGAAGTGAAAAAAGTAATCTTATAATAAACCTTCTTACTTTCATCTGCCTCAAGGGCGTTAAGAAATAAATCATTTAAGGTGTCACTCATTTCAAACATTATCAAATCATCAAAGAATGACCCGGCAAAGAAACTTGATAGCTTTATTTCCGCTTTTTTAATAAATTTCGCGTAATCCCCGGTTATTCCAAATAGCAAGACAAACTCTAAATCTAAACCCTTGATATCATTTTCATTCCACAACCCAGACTTAAAAACTATTCTTCTTTCCCCTTCTCTTAGCGGACTTATTTTCAAACTGCTGCTTGCGCTATTTTGAACATCTATGGAATTCTTCAAAACAGCCAACTCCCCGCCTAAAATTAATGGCTGCGGCGAAAAGTGTATATCATTTACATCAAAAACCCAGCCATGTTCGGCGAATACAGCAATAACTTCTCTAGTATCACTGGATAATTCGAAAAAAACTATTTCTCCTGACAAATCAACTGCATATTTTTTTTCGTTCCATTCAAACAACATAATAATATGATTGTTAATTGCTTCAATTGCTTCAATCTTTACAACATCCTCTAAAATCATGGCTCCGGATTCAATATCCTTCATGATTCCTATTAAAGAATCTCTGCCCTTGATAGATTGAAATCCCCGGATAATCCTAAAATCAGCATTTTGCAATTCTTCCCGCAAGTAAAGAACTGCAAGCGCTGAGATTAAAGGACAAATCCCTCCCTGCATTCTTAACTGCCCCCTAACAAATCCATTGATTTTTGCTGATAATTT
>JAGLSH010000107.1 GCA_023135855.1 Candidatus Omnitrophota bacterium | reverse complement strand
AAGTGCTTTATTCTTGCCTTCTTTCCTACTTGAGTACGGTTTATTTCCAAGAAATTACCCACCTGAGCACTATCACCTATAGAGCTATTTCCGCGTATACGCACAAAAGGACCCAGGGAACAATTGGTGCCAATTATAGCACCTTTCTCAATGAAGGTAAAGGGGTAAATTATGGTATTTTTGCCAATTTTGACCTCAGCCTCAACAAAGACAGTATCAGGGTCGATAATCTTAACTCCCTTTGCTGCTAGCCCTTCTAACACCCTCTGACGCATAAGTTTACTAACCTTCCAAAGGTCTTTTTGACTATTTATACCTAAGATCTCCTCATTCTTATCTAGAAAATAAGTGTCTACCTTCTCTTCTTGATTGTAGAGAATTTCTACTATATCAGTAAGAAAATACTCTTTCTTCCTCTCATTTTTCTTTATCTTTGGAAGATTTTCTTTTAAAGTCTTTCTCCTAAAGCAATATATTCCGCTATTCACTTCTTCACTAGCTAATTCTTTTGCTGTCTTAGAAGTAAAAGCAATCTTTTCTTTAATTCTTTTTACTACTCCCTTCTTATCCCTTAGAATAACTCCTAAAGAATTTTCATCTTCCAAGTCAGCAGTAAGTATAGAACAAGCAACTTTTTTCGCCAGGAAAGATGAGATAAAAGCTTTGAGAGTCTCAAAACTTATTAAAGGAGTATCAGTGCAAAGAACCAAAACATTATCACTTTTGATTTTTTTATAAGCTGCATCCAAAGCATTGGCAGTCCCTAGCATCTTAGACTGATAAACAAACTTTATCTTTACTTCATTTGGAAAAGTTTTCTTTACCTCTTCTTCAACCATCTTGGCTTTATAGCCTACTACAATAATTATTTCCTTAAGATATTTTTTTAATTTTAATGCTTCCTTTAAGGGATAATAAATTAAGGTCTGGCCTAATAAGCCACAAAGAGCTTTAGGCAAAGTTGCATTCATCCTTTTCCCTCTGCCTCCAGCTAATATTACTACTGTAAAATTATCCATAATCATTTATCGCTACCTCTAACCAAACTTAATTTTTCACTACGAGTCAACTTTTTTATTTCTATCTCTCTCTTCAAAGCTTCCGATCTATTCGCTACTTCTTGATGATAAACTAACTTAACTGGCCTTCTAAACTTTGTAAACCGTCCGCCATGGCCTGAATTATGCTCGGACAAGCGTCGATTAAGATTATTTGTTATACCTGTATATAGCTTATCATCTTTACACTCTATAATATAAACATGCCACATAAAATTTTATAGTTGCCCGGCCTGGACCAATCTCGAGCTATGCGAGAGATTGTCCTGAGGCTTTGACCTCACTAGAAAAGCCGAAGGATCTAACCAGGCTCAATTTTGTCAATTAGTTATCAAAATGACCATTCGCTGCTACAAGGGCGGTTTTATCTATTTAGGCGACCGCCCAGTTTAAAATCATCAACCTAATTATCAACTAATCGGTAATAAATGCCCCATTTATTTCGTCTTCTTATTTAGGACTAGTTACCCACACATAAAAATCAGCGGTGTGATATCATCCACTGCATTGTTAGGGATTTTTATTATTTAATTTTTCCATATATTGTTGCTTCAATCGTCCATAATAATTATTGGTAGAATCTGCTTCTAATGCTTCATCTATATATTTAAGGGCTTCATCGTATTTATTTAAATTCGCCAAGGCAGTTGATAAAAGGGCTCTATTTATT
>JAGLSH010000106.1 GCA_023135855.1 Candidatus Omnitrophota bacterium | reverse complement strand
TCTCACTAACCTTTCCGAAATTCTTCAACAAAAAATCACCGGCTTCTTTTGCCGCATTAATTGCTACATTTATGATTTCTTCCATTTTTGCTCCCTAATCAAATTCCACTATTTTATTATATAATTATATCACCAAGAAATTAAAAAGCGATATTTTATTAGCCTCGGTGAAATCTTTTTAAAGCTCTCTGGACTTCTCTATTAGTTATGTCATCCTTAAGTTTTTTTCTTTTATCAAAAGTATGTTTTCCTTTAGCTAAAGCAATCTCAACTTTAATTTTTCCCCTCTCATTAAGATAAACCTTAGTCGGAATAAGAGTAAGACCCTTTTGGGCAATAATGCCTACTAACTTCTTAATTTCTTTTTTATGAACAAGCAATTTTCTTGTTCTCTTTGGTTCAGTCTTGAAATATGAACTCTTTTCAAATTCAGGGATATGCACATTATATAAAAATAATTCTCCTCGTTCGACTCGAGCAAAACTATCATCTAGTGTACAGCCTCTTATCCGCAATGACTTTACTTCATTGCCTTTAAGCTCTATACCAGCCTCATAAGTTTCAACAATCTGGTAATCACGTCTAGCTTTTCTGTTTGTAGCTACTACTTTACTCATATTAAAAAGTAAATCCTGATATTTTTAAATACAAACCTAGCCATAATGGGATAGTAAATATACTCAAAATATGAGTAAAAAATACTCCCTGGGAAACAAATTCACTATCAGCATTATTTAAATTAGCTACAATTGGTAATGAGACTGCTGAAGGCATGGCCGCCTGCAAAACTATAAACAATCCTAATAATGAAAAAATCTTAAAACTTACCACAGCTATAAAGAAAAATAAAGGTAAAACTATTAACTTTAAGCCTGCAGCCTTACCGATAATAAACGATCTCTCTAGAAGCCCTTTAACTTTTATCTTAGCTAACCAACAACCCAAAATTATCGCTGAAAGCACAAAACTAGTTTCACCAATCATCTTTAAAGGTGAAATCACCAGGGATGGAATGAATTTAGCAAACCCAATGTAAATCAATACCAAACTTACGATCGTGCTAGTTATCGGGGGAATGAAAAAGCTCTTTAATTTAAACTTTTTCATATTACCCTTAAAAACAAAAGAACTCCCTATTGACCACATAATAACATTAAAACCAAGAAGGTAAAGAAAAGTAAAAACAAGAAACTTTTCCCGTATACCTGGAGGAAAAAGAAAAAAAGCAATGTTTATTGGCAAATATCCACCATTTTGAAAACTTACCAAGCTAATAAACTCGCCTCTAAGCTCATAATTTCTTTTAAAAGAAGCAACAAACCCTAAGATGTAACCAGCCAAAAAAATACCCACACTTATAGTAACAAATTTCCCTAAAGAATGTGTTAAAACTATTTGATAATTTTTAATAAGATTAGAAAATATCAAAAAAGGGAAAGCAAAATTTATTACAAAAAAAATCAAAAACCTCAGACTACTCTCTTTGACAAAATTCTTTCGATAAAGATAGAATCCTAATAAAGCCACTAAAGAAATTTTGATAACCGCCAGCAATACTATACCCATAAACAGGATTATAGCATATGATAATTAGTTGACAAAGCTAATAAAATTAGTTATATACTTTATATAGTTTGTTTAATGAAACTTAAGATTACTAAAATAATTAGCCGAAGTGGTGAAATTGGCAAACACGCAGCGTTCAGAACGCTGTGAGTGTAAACTCTTGAGAGTTCAAATCTCTCCTTCGGCA
>JAGLSH010000105.1 GCA_023135855.1 Candidatus Omnitrophota bacterium | reverse complement strand
ACAAGACTACTTATTTCAGTTTAGGATTTCAAGATAATTGCATCGCCCCTATTGGACAATTCCCTACTCTCGATTACTTTTCCGGAACTGGAAACTTATCTGACCCTCAAAGCATTAGTGGAGAGGTAAAACCAGTTAAAGAAGAAAAAGATGAGTTCCAAGGCAAAGAAACTTTAGCTTCATTTAGATTCAAAGATAAAAAATTAAGAAAAGGCGAAAGTGTGAATTATTTTCTTATCACTGGAGTTAGTTCCAGTTCTAATAAAAACTCTAAGCAAGAAATAATCAACACCTTTAAAAAGGTAGATTCTCCAGCCAAGATTAAAAAAGCTTTTGAAGAAACAAAAAAGTATTGGCTTGGTTATCTTTCGCGAATAGAATTTGATTTTAAAGACAAAACCTTTAACAATTGGCTTCTTTGGGTAAAATTACAGCCAACTTTGCGAAAGCTATTCGGCTGTTCATTCCTACCTCACTTTGATTATGGCAAAGGTGGCCGAGGTTGGCGAGATCTTTGGCAAGATGCTTTAACTTTATTGATTACTGAACCTAACAAAGCAAAAACCTTACTCTTAGATAGCTTTAAAGGTATAAGAATCGATGGTTCAAATGCCACAATAATTACTAAAAATGGTAGTTTTCTTTCAGATCGAAATAAAATAAGCCGAGTCTGGTCTGACCATGGCATTTGGCCGCTTATTACTTTAAGCCTATATATAAATAAAACCGGCGATTTAGACATCCTTAACAAAAATACTACCTACTTTAGAGACCATCTCTTAATGAGAGCAAAAAAAATAGATTCTAAATTCCACCAAAAAGATTTTCTTCTACGGAATAATAAAGGTAAAATTTACCAAGGCAGTATTCTCGAGCATCTCTTAGTTCAGCATTTAACTTCTTTCTTCAATGTAGGCAAGCATAATATAATTCGTCTAGAAAATGCTGACTGGAATGACGGCTTAGATATGGCTTCTGAATTAGGTGAAACTGTCACTTTTAGTTTTATGTATGCTCATAATCTAAGAGATATCTGTTGTTTTTTAAAATCTTTGAGCAAAAAAATAAAAAAAGTACCCTTAGCTAAAGAATTGGTCTTGCTGCTTGATCAAATAAACAAACCAATAAATTATAATAGCCCTAAAGAAAAACAAAAAAAATTAGAAGAATACTTCAGAGCATCTCAAAATATAAGCGGTCAAAAGCAAGAGATATCAATTGATAAGTTAATCTATGACTTGGAAAAGAAAAGCAATCATCTATCATTATGGCTAAACAAAAAAGAATGGTTAAGCTCCGAATTCTTCAATGGCTACTATGACAACAAAGGAAAACAAGTAGAAGGAAAGGGTCAAATGAATCTCTCTTCACAGGTTTTTGCTATAATGAGTGGTACAGCAACCTGTGACCAAATTAAAAAAACTTGGACCTCAATAAAAAAACATCTTTATGATAAAACCCTTGGTGGATTTAGACTCAATACAAACTTTGGTCAATCTTATCTTGATTTGGGAAGAGCCTATTCTTTCTCCTACGGTGATAAAGAAAACGGATCTTTTTTTAGCCATATGACAGTAATGTTGGCTAATTCATTATATCGCCGTGACTTTATAAAAGAAGGCTCCTATTCTTTAAATTCAATCTATAAAATGGCCACTAACCCTAAAGCAGAAATCTATCCCTTAATCCCAGAATATTTTAACAATCAGGGTAAAGGTCTCTATCTTTATCTTACTGGCTCAGCAAGCTGGTATATCTACACCCTAGTAGAAGAAATATTGGGAATTAGCTTTACACT
>JAGLSH010000104.1 GCA_023135855.1 Candidatus Omnitrophota bacterium | reverse complement strand
TAGCGGAAACATAGGACTCGTAAAGATCGGAACCCATGCCAGCAACATCGCCAACATTATCGCCAACTAAATCAGCAATAGCTGCTGGATTCCTTGGATCATCTTCAGGCATCCCAGCTTCAACTTTGCCAACTAAATCAGCACCAACATCAGCAGCCTTAGTATATATTCCTCCACCTAAACGAGCAAAAAGAGCATAGCTAGATGCCCCCATCCCAAAACAAAGCATTGTCGATGTTATTGCGGTTAACAAATCACTACCCACTGGTAAAGGATTAACACTGTAATACCAATTCAAAATAACAAACCATGCAGCCATCTCTAGAAGTCCTAAACCCACCACCATAAGCCCCATGACAGTTCCGCCGCTAAACGCAACTCGTAAACCTTTGTCCAAGCTTTGTTGAGCAGCAAAAGCAGTACGAGAATTTGACTTCGTAGCGACATACATTCCTATCCATCCACAAAACCCAGAGAAAAGTCCTCCAGTAAGAAAAGCAAAAGGAACAAACATAACCAAAAATCCTTTAAAAGCCATAAACAAAAGAATACAAAAAACAATTAAAAAGAATATTGAAACAACTTTGTATTGTTGCTTTAAATACCCCTTTGATCCCTCAAAGATATGGCGTGATATCTCTTGCATTTTCTCACTGCCTTGAGGTTGCTTAAATATCCAACGAATTAAAAATCCACAAAAACTTAATGCTAGCGCTGCACCTGCAAAAACAAATATAATTGAATTCATAAACCTGCTCCTTCCTTATTTTTTAAAAATTGCTTCTCTTCTTTCCCCCACAGAAATGAATGTTACTTTCACTCCTAAAAAATCTTCAATAAAGCTTACATATTTTCTAGCTGCAAGCGATAAGTCGGAAAATTTTCTCACTTTATTGATACAATCATTCCATCCTTTAAATTCCTTGTAAATCGGCTTAACATCTTCTAAATTATAAGGAAAACTATCCAAAGTTTTACCTTTATACTTATAACCAATACAAACTTTTATCTTTCCTAAACCATCAAGAACATCTAGTTTAGTTAAAACCAAGTCGGTTACTTTATTAACAATCACTGATCTCTTCAATAAGACTAAATCTAACCACCCGCATCTACGTGGACGACCGGTTGTTGCACCAAACTCTACTCCTTTGGTGCGAAAATAGTTCAAGGATTTTCCTTCCAGCTCTGTAGGGAATGGCCCTTCACCAACTCGAGTAGCATAGGCTTTAGCCACTCCTAAAACTTTATTAACCGAAATGAAAGAAAGACCTGAACCCAAAATAGCATTAGAAGATACTACTGAAGATGAGGTTACAAAAGGATAAGTGCCAAAGTCTATGTCTAGAAAAGTACCTTGAGCCCCCTCAAATAAAAATCGTTTTTTCTTATACTTATAAAAATAATCCACTAAATCACAAACATAGGGTTTTAATTTTTTAGCCAGAACACTATATTCTTTGTATATTTTATCAAAAGAAAAACCCTTAGCTCCATAAACCTTCTTAAAAATAGGATTTTTTTCGTCTAAATTATCTTTAAGTTTTAAAGCAAAGGCTTTTGGATCAATAAGATCAATCATCCTTATCCCGCAGCGTGAAACCTTATCCATATAGCAAGGCCCAATCCCTCTCTTAGTTGTACCAATCTTCTGGGTACGTCCTTTCTCCTTTAAAGCATCCATTACGCCATGATAAGGCATAATAACGTGACAAAGAGAGGAAATTTTTAAATTGCTTGGTGAAACCTCCATCCCTTTAGCCTTGAGAGCGTCTATTTCTGTAAGCAAAACATTGGGATCAACCACTACACCATTACCAATTGCACAAACCTTCCCTTTTCTCA
>JAGLSH010000103.1 GCA_023135855.1 Candidatus Omnitrophota bacterium | reverse complement strand
GACTTAATTCTGATGCCTCAATTAAAAAAATAAAGGGTCCAAAACGTCCAATCACAAGCCAAGTAACCCGATCAAAGCTTTTGGCAAATATGATTGGAGTTGATTATGTTGTCATATTTGACGAAGCTACTCCTTATAATTTGATTAAAAAAATCAAACCTGATGTTTTGGTTAAGGGTGGTGACTGGAAACAAAATGAGATCGTGGGTAATGAATTAGTTAAAAAAGTTTATCGGGTAAAGCTCTGCTTGGGACATTCTACTACCAATATAATCAATAAAATAAAAAAAAGTGGTTGATAAAGGAATACTAAGGGTTATTGATGCCAATTTTAACCGTTGTAAGGAAGGATTACGGGTTGTTGAGGATATATTCCGTTTTGTTCTCAAACATGATGATTTAAGAAAAATTTTGCGTAAATTACGCCATTCTCTAGACAAAATAGCTCAAGAAGAAATTCTTAAAGAAGCAATCTTAAGCCGCGATTCTAAAAGAGACCTTGGAAAGAAATGTGACAACTTAGAAATAAAGCGTAAAGACGTGAATAGCCTTATTTATATTAATCTTCAAAGAGTCAAAGAATCTTTAAGAGTACTTGAGGAATTCTTTAAATTAATTATCCCTCGGCATGTTTCAAAAATAAAAAAAATACGTTATGAAATCTATGAATTGGAAAAGAAAATTCTCAAAAAATGGCCTCCTTTACGTAATCCTCGACAAAGAAGTAACTGATAAGGCTAAAATTAATATCTTTCTTCTGGCTGATAAATTAGCATATTTTGGAGTTGATCTCTTCCAACTTAGGGCAAAAGGACTAAGTGACAAAGAATGCTTATCAATAGCTACAAAGCTCTCAAAAATTATTCAAAAAAGAAGAAAAATGTTCATTGTAAATGATCGCGCTGATATTGCTTATCTTGCAGGGGCTTCTGGGCTTCATTTAGGAGAAAACGACATTTCTCCTTTCCAAGCTAGAAAAATTATTGGCAAAGGCACGATCATCGGTAAAACTATTCACTCTCTAGGAGAATTAAAGAATCTTAACACTCAAGAGCGCATAGACGGGGCTAAAATAGATTATGTTAGTTTTGGACCAACATTTAAAACAAAAACAAAACCTAGCTTACAGCCCTTAGCTTCTGAGGAGTTAAAAATATTAATTAAAAAAAGTAAAAAACTAATATTTGCTATCGGCGGAATAAATCAGTATAATATAGATTCTTTATTGGACTCTGGCATAAATAATATTGCAATTTGCCGAGGAATTATCTTAGCAAAAAACCTAAAAACAACTGTTAATAACTATAAAAAATGTTTAAACAAAGTTTCCTAAAAGATCTCGCCAAAAAAGAAGCTGTCCCCTTAGCTTTTCTTAAAAAGCAATTAGATAAGGGAAGAGTGGTTATCCCCTTAAATAAAAAGCGAAATATATCTAAACCTTGCGCTGTCGGCGAAGGCTTAAAGATAAAAATTAACACTAACGTTGGCTTATCTACTAAAGCCCTTGATATTAAAACAGAAATAGATAAAGTAAAATGTGCAATAAAGTATGGAACTGATACTATTATGGATTTAAGTGTTAGTGATAACTTAGTTGCTTTGAGAAAACAGCTTCTTAAAAAATCTTCAGTTCCTCTTGGTACAGTTCCAATATATGAAATAGCTCTAGAGGCACAAAGAAGGCGGGGAAAAATTGAAGATATTACCTTTGATGATATTTGGGATGTACTAAAGAAACAGGCTGAAGACGGAGTAGACTTTTTTACTATCCATGCTGGAATCTTAAAAAAGAATATCACTATGTTGAAACGTAGGAAGAGAGTTGGTGGAGTTGTCAGCCGAGGAGGAGCTTTGCTTACTTATTGGATGTCAACTAACAAAAAAGAAAATCCTTTTTACACTAACTTTGATAAA
>JAGLSH010000102.1 GCA_023135855.1 Candidatus Omnitrophota bacterium | reverse complement strand
CCAGTGTAAATCCATAAAAATGCACAAATTTGGCTTACTTTTTTACCAGGCTTTTTTTGTTGGACACCTTTCTCATTTATTAAAATTACCTCACCAGGCTCAAGATACTTAGTTACTTTGAAATCACTATTAGGAAAAGCACAAGTTTCAGAAGTAACAGCTACAGCATCATTACGCTTTCCGAGTATCAATGGAGTATAACCAAAGCGATCTCTAGCTGCATAGACTCCATCTTTATGTAATAATAAAAGTGAACAAGAACCTTTAATCTGATCAAACATCTTCTCAATACCGTCTACTAAATCATCGCCTTGGCTTATAAGCTTTGCTATAAGCTCCGTGCTATTAACCTCACCCTTGCTTACCTCAGCAAAGGACACCCCCTTGCTAAAAAGACCTGCTATTAACTCTGATGTATTTTCAATAAATCCATTAGTAACTATACAAAAAGAACCAAACTTAGAATTCAAATACATTGGTTGTTCTTCAAAAGCACTAACAACACCAATACCTTTGTTGCCTTTCATATGCTGATAATCATCAAAAAATTTTGACTTGAATTGACTCTGAGATATCTTATGTATTTGTCGCGTAAAGTCCTTACCTAAAACCGCCATTCCCCCATATTCAGTTCCTAAATGAGAGTGGTAATCAGTAGAATAAAACAAAACTTCTACACAATCTTTCTTTGAAACTACACCAAAAATTCCACTCATTTTATTACCTCCGGTTTTTGAAAACGATTTTTATCTTGGTAATACTCGGTTAAATATAAAACCTTTCCCTTCTAAGTCACAAAAAGACTCTTAGAAGAAAAATTTGGTTCACTAGTGAGATTAACTCCTAGTTTACGCAACCCAGCTTCATCGCCTGGTGTAGGCATATAGGTTGCATGCACCTCACATCCTTGAAGTTCTTTAAGCTTTTCCATAGCTAATTGTGATGTTGGATTAGTAGCCGCGCTAATACTTAAAGCAATTAAAGCCTCCTCTAAATCTAGGCTTATTGTCTTAGTGCCAAGAAGACCTTTCTTTAATTTTCCTATCGACTCTATTATCGTCGGTGATAAAAGATGAATTTTATCCGGTATCCCTGCTAATTCTTTTATGGCATTAAGAATAAGACTAGCTGTTGCATGCATAAGAGCTGAATTTTTTCCAGTAATTATCTTTCCACTTTTAAGCTCTATAGCAGTACCACAAAAAATTCCTTGATTACCTTTATTTCCTTTTTCAGCCTCCTTAAAAGCATCATTGGCTGGCTTAACAACACAACGATCCTCAGGCTTAAGATTTAATTCCCCCATAAGTTGCTCTATCCTCTGAACTGTCCCTTTATCGCTAAATCCCATTGCATATTCACACTTATATCTAAAAAACCTACGAATAATCTCCTGCTTTGCTTCACTTCTAACAGCCAGATCATCAAAAATACCAAAACCAGCTCTATTTACTCCCATATCAGTAGGAGACTTATAAATTGATTCAGCTCCAGTAATTTTTTCTATAATTCGCTCAACAAGAGGAAAAGCGTCAACGTCACGATTATAATTAACCGTTGTCTCATTATAAGTTTCTAAATGAAAAGGATCAACAAGATTAAAATCTCGTAAATCTGCTGTAGCCGCCTCATAAGCTATGTTAACTGGATGTTTAAGAGGAATATTCCAAATCGGAAAGGTTTCAAATTTTGCATAACCTGATTTTACTCCATTTTTATACTCATGATAAAGTTGAGAAAGACAAGTGGCAAGTTTTCCGCTTCCTGGTCCAGGACCAGTAACGACAACTAAAGGTTTTTCAGTCTTAATATAAGCATTTGCACCATAACCTTGATCACTTACAATTGAATCTATGTCTGTAGGATAACCTTTAGTAAATGAGTGAGTGTAAACCTTTATACTTCTGCGTTCTA
>JAGLSH010000101.1 GCA_023135855.1 Candidatus Omnitrophota bacterium | reverse complement strand
CACCAAAACGTTGTCCACCAAATTGAGCTTTACCACCCAACGGCTGTTGAGTAATAAGTGAATAAGGTCCTATGGCTCTGGCATGAATCTTATCGTCAATCATATGTATCAATTTCATTATATAAACATACCCTACGCCAGCTTTTTGAGCAAAAGGTTTACCAGTATAACCATCATAAAGCACAACTTTACCATCTTCAGGTAAATCAGCCTTACGTAATAGATCATTTACATCCTCTTCCTTCGCTCCATCAAAAACCGGAGAAGCAATTTTTAAACCTAATCTTTTAGCGGCCCAACCTAAATGCATCTCTAGAAGCTGACCGACATTCATTCTTGAAGGAACACCTAGGGGATTCAAAAGTATATCTACTGGAGTACCATCAGCAAGATATGGCATATCTTCTTCAGGTAAAATTTTAGAAATTACTCCCTTATTTCCATGCCGTCCGGAAAGTTTATCTCCAGCGGAAATTTTCCTCTTCATAGCTACAAAAACAACCACTCGTTTCAAAACTCCAGATGGAAGCTCATCGCCTTTTTTAATTTTAGCTATTTCTAATTCTTTTTCTATGGACAGTTCAGTAATCCTCCCATCATAAATATCATTTATTGCCTTTGCCTCTTCATTATCTTCACAATCAGAAGCAGTAATTTTGCTTTCATTCTTCCCTAAACAAGCACTTAATCGTCTACTTTTTTCTTGTTCTAGGAGTTTCCTTTCTTCGTCATAATAAACTTCAATTTCTTTTATTCTACGTAACTCTTCAGTTTTTTCTTTTCTTGTGCGTCTACCTCTATCTTTTCTCTGAAAAACTTCAACATTTGTAACTACACCATGAATTCCTGGAGGAACACGCAGCGAAGTATCTTTTACGTCAGCTGCTTTTTCACCAAATATTGCCCTTAATAATCTTTCTTCTGGGGAAAGTTCTTTTTCAGTCTTAGGAGTTACTCTTCCAACTAAAATATCATCAGGACCAACTTCAGCTCCAATTCGAATAATGCCCTCATCATCCAAATTACTTAAAGCTTCTTCGCTAACATTAGGAATGTCTCGGGTAATCTCCTCATTACCTAATCTTGTTTCCCGAGCTTCGCATTTAAACTTCTCAATATGTAGGGAGGTAAGCGTATCTTCTTTTACTAATTTTTCATTAATAATAATTGCATCTTCAAAGTTATAGCCTCTCCAAGGTATGAATGCTACAAGCAAATTAGTGCCTAGGGAAAGTCTTCCATCTTGTGTTGCCATGCCATCAGCAATAATTTCATTTTTCTTTACTTCATCCCCTTTCTTAACCAAGGGTTTTTGGTTTGTGCAAGTATCAGCATTGGAACGGCAAAATTTCTTTAACTTATAAGTAAAGTTACCTACTCTTACTGATGAAGCATCTACCTCATTAACTCTACCTGATTCCTTAGCAATTAACATTACTCCGCTATCTCTAGCTACTTTTTCTTCGATTCCTGTTCCAACTAAAGGTTGTTGAGGAAACATTAATGGTACTGCTTGTCTTTGCATGTTAGAACCCATAAGAGCACGATTAGCGTCATCATGCTCAAGAAAAGGAATCATCGAAGCAGAAACAGATATAATCTGCTGCGGTGAAACATCCATATATTGAATATTTTTCGGTTTTATTTTAGGAAATTTTCCTAAATGGCGAGCATAAACTTCTTTGTCTTTTATTTTTCCATTTTCATCTATATTTGGTGTTACCTGAGAGATTATTGCCCTTTCTTCTTCGTCGCTCATCAAATATTCAATTTTCTCGTTAACTATTCCGTCCTCTACTTTCCGATAAGGAGTAATTAAAAACCCTAAGGGATTTATTCGAACATAAGTAGTTAAAGATGCTAAAAGACCAATATTTGCTCCTTCTGGTGTTTCTATCGGACAAATCTTTCCATAATGAGTAGGATGAACATCTCGAACTTCAAA
>JAGLSH010000100.1 GCA_023135855.1 Candidatus Omnitrophota bacterium | reverse complement strand
GATAATTACTTACTCCGGAAGCATCATTTTTCTCTTTGTCTTCTTTTGTGTGCGGAGCAAAATCAGATTCAAAAACATCAATCAATCCTAATTTAAGATCTTCCAGTAACCATCTCCTATTATCTCTCCCTCTCACGGGAGGATTGCATTTCAACCCAACAGCACCTTCTCTACTCATACCAGCCATTTCTTCAGTATCAAAAATTAAGTGCTGAATTGTTGCCCCGCAAGAAATTCTCATTCTCTGTTTCCTGGCTTCATTGATTTCAATTACCGAAATATGGCTTGACACATGGCATATATGCAACCATCCCGGAAATCTATACTCTTTTGCTAATCGTATATTTTGATTGACTGAAGATATTTCTGATTCCTCGGGTCTTGCTTCTGCCCACGATTCAGGTTTTTGAGGATTGTATTTTTCTGGATACATTAATTTATCTTCCTCACAGTGAACAGCAAGAACTCCTTCATAGTTTAGCTCACTAAGAACCCTATAAACTGCTCTTTGCTGTTCTTCTTCAACAAGACCAAGATTTCCGGTACTTGTGCCCGCGTACATTTTTAGGCCTATAATATATTCCTTATATTTGCCATAAAGCCTTACAGCTTCTTTGATCTGTTCAGGGTTAGAAGTGAGTCCGAACCAGATCATAAACTTGACGCCCGTATGATCTGATTTTTTGGCAATTTCAACGTATCTAAGAAGCGTTTCTTCGTTAGTAATTGCCGGATCTGTATTCGGCATAAATCCGGAAAATTTTACGCCATATAATTTGGCCAATCTTCTATATTCTGCAATTGTGAATCTTTGATGCTGATCCATGTCTCTAGGATGAACATGGATATCTACAGCACCAATACCTCGCAATAACTTAAATGCATCCTTTTCGTTTATTATTTTATTTTCAAGGTCCATTCTTCCTTCCTCCTATTTGATATTTATATATCTTATATCAATTGTGAATTAAATTTATATTTTGTCAAGGAAAAATTTGACAATTTTTATAAAATTAATAATACTATATAAAACAAACAGGTTTTTGTACCTTGCAAATTTAGAAATTTAAAAGAAACAAAGATATATGAGGAGGAAAGGAAATGATTTATAAAAAAATTATCAGACCAATTGTATTCAGATTATCTAAAAAAGATCCGGAAATTGCTCATAATTTAGCAATGAAGCTACTGTATTATCTTGGAAAATATGAAATTATTGCAAATTTGATCGAAAGATTGTTTACAGTCAAAGATAAGCATCTTGAAGTAGAAGTTTGGGGATTAACATTCAGAAACCCAATTGCTTTGGCGGCTGGATTTGATAAAGATGGCATTGCTCGCTTTGGCATTCAATCGCTTGGAGTTGGATACGAGGTTTTGGGATCATTTACTCAGCACCAGCAAGATGGAAATACTCGGCCACGAACTTCGCGATTTCCAAAAGATGAAGCTATAATCAACCGTATGGGATTTAACAATCCCGGAGCAGATAATGCAGTTATGGAACTAGCTAATAAAAGAAAGCTATCAATTCCGCTTGGGATCAGTTTAGGTAAATCTCTCATAACACCAATTGAGAGTGCAGTTGAAGATTACTTATATTCTCTTCGAAAACTTTATCTTTACGGTAATTTTTTTATTGTGAATGTAAGTTCTCCAAACACATTAAATCTCAGAGAACTTCAAAAAAAAGAATACCTAAAAAATATTATTATTCGTCTTCAAGATGAGATAAAAGCGCTTGCTAAAAAGCACGGTACAAATAAAAAACCGCTGCTTATAAAAATAGCGCCAGATCTGGCAAAAGAAGAGCTTGATGATATTTTAGATATTTGCCTAGAACTAGAGATAGACGGTATAGTGGCTGTTAATACTACAACTTCGCGAGAAGGATTAAGTGTTCCCGCTTACAAGGAAGGAGGATTGAGCGGCAGACCGCTTTGGCCAAAGGCAATAAAAGTAGTAAAGTACATTGATAAATACACAAAAAGCAAAATACCAATTATCGCGGTAGGAGGAATTTTTGGACCAAAAGAGGCAAGTGAGATGCTATCAATAGAAAGCGTAAAGCTGATTAAAATTTTCACTGGATTTGTTTATGAAGGACCATGGATCATAAGAAAAATAAACAAAGG
>JAGLSH010000010.1 GCA_023135855.1 Candidatus Omnitrophota bacterium | reverse complement strand
ATTATCCTCTTCTAGATAAGGTTTTGAAGGTCCCTTTCCGAAGAAAAAGCGTCAAATAACTCTTTTTTAAGTGTTTTTTCGTCTTTTAAAGAATTTTCTTTGTGTTATAATTGAACTTCAGATATTTAAGGAGTACTTAAGTTATTATGCCAAAATTTAAAGATATTTATTCTAATTATATCAATGATGACCTCTGGTTAATAAAAGAGACAGGGTGGGTTAGGGAATCTCAAAGCGTGATTGAAACCCAATTTTCTTTAGCCAATGGTTATTTAGGCACGAGAGGTATTTATGAGGAAATACCTTATGATTGTATACCAGGAACCTACATTGCCGGAGTTTATGATGCAATGGCTTCCCAGGTTTCTGAGATGGTTAATTTTCCTAATCCAATTAATTTTAAATTTTCTGTTGGTGGTGAGAAACTTGGTTTAATCGCTATGAGTACAGTTGACCACAAAAGAACTCTTAATATGAAGAAGGCTGTTTTAGCAAGGCAGACTATATATAAAGATAGTAAGAATAGATGTTATGATTATCAATCAGTAAGATTCATTTCCCAACACAATAAGAATATAGGAGTTATGCAAATAGCTTTAACCCCTTTAGATAGCGCTTGTGCCCTAGATATAAATACAGGTATAGACACCTCTGTTTCTAACGCTGGAGTTTTAACTGAGGGTCGAAAAAAACATTTCCGGATTAAAGAGTTAGGTCAGCATGAGGGAGCTGGTTTTATTGTCCAAGAAACTTTTGAGAAAAAGTATACAATAGTATATTGGGCTGGATTTTATTATCATATCAATAATAAAAAAGTGTTATCTAAAGACAATATATTTAGTCTTAAACTTAAGAAAAATCAAACAGTAGTATTTACCAAAGTATTTTGTATGAAGCATTATCCTCATAAAGATACTCATGCAGCTCAAAAGAAAGACACTTACAGTATATTTAGCAAGGCTTTTAAGAGTGACTTTTCAACTTTACTTAAAAATCATGTCGATGCCTGGGATAAGCTTTGGAAGAAGGCTGATGTTATTATTGAAGGAACAGCTAATATTCAGCAAAATATGCGGTTTAATATTTATCATATGCTTAGTTGTCTTCATTTTGATAATGGCTTCTCAAGCATTGGTGCAAGAACTTTGAGTGGTGAAGGGTATCGCGGGCATATATTTTGGGATGCAGAGATTTTTCTCCTACCTTTTTATTTGTTTACTTTTCCTAAAGTAGCAAAGAATATGCTTCTTTATCGTTATCGAAGGTTAGATGAGTCAAGAAAGATTGCTAAGGAAAATGGTTATAAGGGTACGCAATTTGCTTGGGAATCTGCTGGTACTGGGGAAGAAGAAACCCCACATTGGGCTATGGATATTGACCGGACAGTTATTAAGATTCATACCCATAAGATGGAACACCATTTAACTGCTGATATTGCTTATGCTATTAATAAGTATTATATAGTTACCGGCGATAATAAGTTTATGCAAGATGCTGGATATGAGATGCTTATAGGAACTGCAAGATTTTGGGTTTCCCGGGTTGAATATAATAAGAAAAAAGATAAATATGAAATTAAAAACGTTATTGGCCCTGATGAATTTCATGTCGGGGTAGATAATAATGCTTTTACTAATATGATGGCTAAGTGGAATTTATTTACTACTGCCAAGTTAATTGAAGAGTTAAAGAAAAAATCACAAGTGAATTATAAAAAGCTAAAGAAGAAGGTAAATCTAAGTGACAAAGAAATAAGCTCTTGGAAAAAGATTGCTTCTCGGATAATTACTCGGATTAATAAGAAGGGTGTTATTGAACAATCTGATGGTTTTTTTAAATTAAAGAAAGTTGCTCTTAATAAAACAGATGAAAATGGGATACCGCTTATTCCAGCAAATATAAAAGCAAAAGATTTAGGCAAGACTCAGATAATAAAGCAGGCTGATGTTTTAATGCTTATTTATCTACTTAATGATATATTCAGCGATAAAACAAAAGTTGCTAATTATGAGTTTTATATCGCTAGGACTGTACATAAGTCTTCATTAAGTGCTCCAATGCATGCTTTTGTTGCTTCTGAGGCTGGAGACATACATAGAGCCTATAATCTTTTTAATGTGGCTATGCGTACAGATATAAGTAATCTTTATGGAAACACTCCTGAAGGAATTCACGCTGCATCTTTGGGAGGAACCTGGCAGACTTTAGTTTTTGGTTTTGGCGGAATTATGGTTAAGAGGAGTGAGCTATTTATAAATCCTCGTATGCCTCGTTCTTGGCGCAAACTTAAGTTTTCTTTAAGTTGGAGGGATAGTTTAGTCAAATTACAATTAACTAATGATATTATAAATATAAAAGTATCTTGTTCAAAACATAAAAAAATAAAAATAGGTATTTTTGGTAAGTTAAAAATTATTAAAATCAATAAAGTCCACACTTTTAAAAGACATATTCATGGGTTAGTAAAAGAGGAGTATTATTGATGGGAAAGAATAATTTGAATATTGCACATTTTCATTGGGGTTTTCCACCGCTAATTGGTGGGGTAGAGACTCATCTTACTATACTTTTGCCTGAATTAGTAAAATTAGGGCATACGGTTAGTTTACTTACTGGTTCAGTTGAAGGTGAAGATGCTAGATGCCAATATCAAGGGGTGGCGGTTTACAGAACTCCACTTATGGATTTAAATTGGCTTTATAAACGAGGTTTAAGTGGTTTAGAAGAAGAGATTAGAGAAACTTTTGGTTCCTTCCTAGAGGACAATAAACCTGATATTGTTCATGTTCATAATATGCATTATTTTAGTCAAGGACACATTAAAGCTTTAGAGGAGTTAAGTAAAAAAAGAGATATTCCTTTAATCCTTACTGCTCATAATGTTTGGGATGATATACTTTTCCTAGAGTTAACTCATAGAATAGAGTGGGATAAAATTATTGCTGTAAGTCATTTTATAAAAAAAGAAATTATTGGTATTGGCATAGATGATAAAAAGATTACTGTTGTTCATCACGGCGTAGATCAAGATAGATTTGTTCCTGGAGTAGAGACTAAATCAATATTAGAGAAGTATCCACAACTTAAAGGTAAGAAAATAGTATTTCACCCAGCACGAATCGGTCTAGCTAAAGGTTGTGATTTTAGTATTAAAGCTATGAACATAGTAAGGCAGAAAGATCCTAGTATTATGTTAGTTTTAGCCGGATCCAAAAACATTATTGATTGGGGAGATACCCAGCAGAAAGATATTGCTTATTTAGTAGACTTGATAAAACATTTTGGCATGGAAGATAATGTTTTAATTGATATGTATACCCTAGATGAGGTGAAAGAATTGTATGAGATAAGTGATATTTGTCTCTATCCTTCCTCTGCGCCAGAGCCTTTTGGACTGACTATGCTTGAAGCCATGGCCATGGCTAAGCCAATGATTGTTACTAATATGGGCGGGATGCCTGAAATCATTAAGCATGGAATTAATGGATTTGTTATTCCGGTTAGAGATTTTGAAGCTATGGCAGCAAAGATATGTCAATTGTTAGAGGATACAAAATTAAGAGAAAGATTCGGCTATACTGGAAGAGAAATGGTTGAATCTCAATATACAAAAGAAAAGGTGACCCAGGAAACTCTGGGAGTTTATAATAAAGTACTAAGTAGTTGCATAAGGAGTTAAGATGGAGAAAGATTATTTTTCATTTCTAAAGAAAAAAATAAGTAAAGAAAGTTTTGATAAGATTGCTGCTTTAGGAAATTCTAAAGTTGTTGATTTTATTGGTGAATATGTAGAACTTTGTAACCCTGAATCAGTTTTTATTCGCACTGATAGTGTTGAAGATTCAGACCATATAAGGGAAAAAGCTAAAACTTTAAGTGAGGAGAAAAGTTTGGGAATCCCCGGACATACAATTCACTTTGATAGTTCTCTTGATCAGGCTCGGGATAAAAAGAATACTAAGTATTTTATTTCTAAAGATTCAAAAGGACAAGATTATTTGAATGGTGTTGATCGTGATCAGGGAACTAGTGAAATAAGAGATATATTAAAAGATATTATGAAGGGTAAAGAAATGTTTGTTTGTTTCTTTTGCCTAGGTCCTGTTGATTCTGATTTTTCAATTTTAGCAGTACAAATTACTGATTCTGCCTATGTAGCCCATTCTGAGGAAATTCTTTACCGACCAGGTTATGAACAGTTAAAGAAGAATAAAGAAAGCGAAGAATTTTTCTCTTTTGTGCATTCTGCTGGAGAGTTAATGGACAATGTAAGCAAAAATGTGGACAAGAGAAGAGTATATATTGACTTAGAGAATAATGTAGTTTATAGCGTAAATACTCAATATGCTGGCAATACTGTAGGTCTGAAAAAACTTTCTCTAAGGCTTGCTATACAGAAGGCTCACAAGGAAGGTTGGCTCGCTGAACATATGTTTATAATGAATGTGTCTGATCAAGAGGGAGAAAAATCTTATTTTTGCGGAGCTTACCCTAGTATGTGCGGAAAAACTTCTACAGCTATGCTTCAAGGTGAATCTATTATCGGAGATGATATAGCCTATTTGCGAGCCAAGGATGGCAAGGCTTATGCTGTAAATGTAGAGAGAGGTATTTTTGGTATTGTAAAAGACGTTAATCCAAAAGATGATCCAGTATTGTTTGAATCTTTAACTAAAGAAGGAGAGGTTATTTTCTCCAACATTTTAATGGATAAAGAGGGTGGGGTTTTCTGGATTGGTAAGAGCGAAGAAACTCCCCCTAAAGGGATTAATTATGCTGGAGAGTGGGAACCAGGGAAAAAAGATAGCCAAGGAAGTGAAATAACTCCATCACATAAAAATGCTCGTTATACTATAAGATTAAATGACCTAAAGAATGTAGATGAGAATTTAGAAAATCCTCAAGGAGTAGAAGTCAAAGGATTAATTTATGGTGGACGAGATTCCGATACGTCTGTTCCAGTAGAACAAGCTTTATCTTGGCAGCAGGGGATTATTGCTAAAGCAGCAAGTTTAGAGTCAGAGACAACAGCTGCCACTCTAGGCAAAGAAGGGGTAAGGGTTTTTAATCCTATGGCTAATATGGATTTTTTATCTATTCCTGTGGGTAAATATATAGAATCAAATTTAAGCTTTGCTGAAAAATTAATTAACCCTCCTTTAATATTCTCAGCTAATTATTTTTTAAGAGGCAAAGATGGAGAATTTTTAAATGGAATCCAAGATAAACGAGTTTGGCTTAAATGGATGAGATTACGGTCTGAGTCAAAGGTGAAAGCTTTAAGAGGCCCTACAGGATTATTACCTGAATATGAAGATTTAAAAAGATTGTTTAAAGAAGTTTTAGATAAAGAATATAGTGAAGCTGAATATATCGAACAATTTACTATAAGAATATCAGAGAATTTAGCAAAGATAGAGCGGATTAAAGATATTTATAAAAAATTAGAGGGGATTCCTGAGTGCTTGTTTGCTGAGCTAGATGCTCAAAACAATCGTTTAAAAGAAGTTCAAAAGGAAGGTGGAGATTACATTAATCCTAAAAATTTATCTTGTGAGGTGTCACTATGAGTAATGATTTAGAATTTAAAGAATTGAAATTATTTAAAAAAGGAAAAGTAAGAGATGTTTATGATTTAGGTGAGCACTTATTAATGGTTGCTACTGACAGAATATCTTGCTTTGATTTTATCTTACCTACGCCAATTCCTGATAAAGGAAAAATCTTAACCCAAGTTTCTTTGTTTTGGTTTTCATTTTTAAAAGATACAGTAGAAAACCATCTTGTTCCAATGAGCTTGGATAATTTACCGGTCTCAGCTGAAGATAAAGATAAATTAAAAGGACGCTTTATGATTGCTAAGAAGTGTGAAGTTATACCTTTTGAGTGTGTAGTTAGAGGGTATCTTTCTGGTTCAGGCTGGAAAGAATATAAAGATAAACAGAGTGTTTGTGGTCTAGATTTACCAGCTGGATTGGAAGAATCAAGTAAGCTATCTGAGCCTATTTTTACTCCAGCTACTAAAGCTGAAGAGGGGCATGATGAGAATATAAGCTTTGATTATATGAAGAATTCAATAGGCGAAGAGTTAGCTAATAAAATAAGAGATACTAGTATTGCTATTTATAATAAGGCTGCTGACTATGCAGCCACTAAAGGTGTAATTATTGCTGATACTAAGTTTGAGTTTGGCATGTATAATGGTAAGTTCATTTTAATTGATGAAGTCTTAACTCCTGATTCATCTCGTTTTTGGCCTAAAGACGATTATCAGCCAGGAAGATCACAGGCAAGCTTTGATAAACAATTTGTCCGTGATTATTTAGATGCCTCTGGTTGGGATAAAGTTCCTCCGGTTCCGGTTTTACCTGATACAGTAGTATCAAAGACTCAAGAGAAGTATAAACAAGTTTTAAAGATACTTACTGGTGAAGATTTCGCATAAGGAAATCGATTTTAACTTTAAAATTTGTTCATTAATTAGGGAATTATCCCAAAGTGTATTGACAATTATTAAATATATAGTATTTTAAAGAGTAAATGTGTGTAAGGGTAAAAGTGTATATGAGTTTTGCATCTTGTTTCATCTACTCATTTACCCATCAACTCATTAACATAATAAACTAATAGATAAAGTTATGAATATAGTAGTTTGCATAAAACAAGTTCCTGATACTACAGATGTAAGAATTAACCCTGAGACCAATACTTTAATCAGAGAAGGGGTTGAGTCTATAATTAATCCTTTTGATATGTATGCTATTGAGGAGGCAGTAAAATTAAAAGAACGTTTTGGTGGCCATACAACAGTTGTTACTATGGGGCCACCTCAAGCCGAGAGTGTTTTAAGGGAAGCTCTTTCTTTAGGTATAGATTCAGCAATTCATCTTTCTGACCGAGCTTTTGCTGGTTCAGATACTTGGGCTACAAGCTTAATTTTAGCTAAAGGTATTGCAAAGATTGGTGATTATGATCTAGTGATTTGTGGCAAACAGGCTTCAGATGGAGATACTGCTCAAGTTGGACCTGGTATAGCCACTCACCTTGACCTACCTCAAGCTACTTATGTACGTAGAGTAGATTCTGTGCATCTTGATGCTAGTCCTAAGATTATAATTATAGAGAGATTGCTTGAAGAAGGCTATGAATTAATAGAGCTTCAACTACCAGCATTGATTACAGTAGTAAAAGAAATAAACGAACCAAGATTACCTTCATTAAGAGGAAAGATGAGCTCTAAGCGTGCTGAAATTACTTCTTGGGGTAATAAGGATTTAGGTTTATCTGAGAATGAAATTGGTCTTAATGGTTCACCAACACAAGTAGTTAAAATATTTACACCTGTAGCTAAGCAAGGTGGAAAAACTTTTCAGGGAGAACCTCAAGAAGTAGTAGATCAATTATTTGATGAGATTAAAGATATAGTATGAGCGGTATAAAAATAATTTTAGATAAGTGTGTTGGTTGCGGCCTTTGTATTGGAGCTTGTCCGATAGCAGCTATAGAGCTAAAAGATAAAAAGGCAATAATCGATTTAGATAAATGTAATCTTTGTGGAGCTTGTATAGAAAGTTGTACTTTTGCTGCTATAAAAATTGAACGTAAAGTTGTAGCCCAGAGTGATATCTCAAGTTATAAAGGTGTTTGGGTATTTGCTGAGCAAAGAGATGGTGTTGTTGCTTCAGTAGCATTTGAGCTCTTGGCAAAAGCAAAAGAGCTAGCCAAAGATCTTAATACTTATGTTGGGGCAATATTACTTGGTAATAACATAACAGGCAAAGCTCAAGAATTAATTCATCGGGGAGCTGATAAAGTATTTGTTGTTGATTCACCGGCGCTAGAACATTATATCGCTGAAAATTATACTAAAGCTATATCAGGGTTAATTGGAAAACATAAACCTGAAGTTATTTTAGCTGGAGCCACTACTACTGGAAGAAGCCTGGTTTCAAGAATAGCTGTAAATATTCACACTGGTTTAACTGCTGATTGTACTGGTTTAGATATTGATAAAGAAAAAAAGATTTTAATCCAAACTCGTCCGGCTTTTGGTGGTAATATTATGGCTCAAATCATATCTCCAAATCATAGACCTCAGATGGCAACAGTTCGGCATAAGGTAATGCCTGAAGCTAGCATTGATGTTTTAAGGACAGGTGAGACAATTAAAGAGAGTTTTGATGAAAATTTACAGGATAAAAGAATAAAATTCCTAGATTTCATAAAAGAAGCTATTTCTACTGTTAATTTATCTGAAGCTGATATAATTGTTTCTGGTGGCCGAGGCTTAGGCGAAGGCAAGAATTTTTCCTTAATAGAAGAATTAGCAGAAGTCTTAGGTGCTGCTGTAGGTTCTTCACGGGCTAGCGTAGATGCTGGTTGGATTCCTTATTCCCATCAAGTTGGACAAACTGGAAGAACTGTTTGTCCTAAAATATATATTGCTTGTGGTATATCTGGTCAGATTCAACATTTAGTGGGTATGCAATCAGCAAAGACAATTATTGCTATCAACAAGGATCCTGAAGCTCCGATATTTAAAGTTGCAGATTACAGTATTGTTGGTGATATTTTTAAAGTTATCCCTCTCTTAATCAAGAAACTGAAAGAAGGCTAGGGTAGTTTTAAGTTGTAAGTAATAAGTTTTAAGTTATAAAAAGTCAATTTTTAAAAAACTTAGAACTTAGAACTTAGAACTTAGAACTTTTTACACTATGTATTTAAAAGAATTAGAAATTTTTGGTTTTAAATCCTTCCCTGAGAAAACTTCTCTTAAATTTGAATCAGGAATAACCTCAGTAGTTGGTCCTAATGGCTGTGGCAAGAGCAATGTCTTTGATGCTATTAAATGGGCCTTAGGGGAGCAAAGCCCTAAGTCTTTGCGTGGTGCTAAGATGGAAGATATTATCTTTAATGGTACTGAGCGCCATGATCCCTTAAATTACGCTGAAGTTGGTTTAACTTTTTGCAATGAAGATAAGTACTTACCTATAGATTATAAGGAAGTATTAGTTGCCCGCCGTCTTTATCGATCTGGAGAGAGTCAATACTTTATAAATAAAAATGTAGTTAGGTTAAAAGATGTTCAAGAGTTGTTTATGGGAACAGGTATTGGAGAAGCTACTTATTCCTTTATTGAACAGGGTAAGATCGAGATTTTCTTAAGCTATAAGCCTGAAGATAAACGTTTAATATTTGATGAGGCTAGCGGAATAGTAAAGTATAAAGAGAGAAAAAGAGAAACCTTGCGTCGTTTAGATGAAGCTGAAGAAAATATACTTCGCCTAGAAGATATACTTTTTGAGGTAAGAAGACAAATACGTTATCTTGAGAGACAAGTTGCCAAAGCAAAGAAATACAAAGAAGTCCAAGCGGAATTAATTAAAATTGAGAATAAAATTGCTACTGTTCAGTTTTTAGAATTAGAAGTAAAAATTGGTAAACTTAACCAGGAATTAAATATCTTTGAAGAGAAAGAAAAGGGCAAAGAAGGACAATTAGAGGAGGTTAGCGATCGATGGGAAGAGTTAAACCATCAGCTAAGATTGCTAAGAGGTAAGCTTGAAGAAGCAGCAACTGATATAGTTTCATTAAACGCTAGGATAGAAAGCTCTACTAGTCATATTAGTGTTGATAAACAAAGAATAAATGAATTAGAGCAACGGAATATAAATCTTGAAATGACTCGCAATAATCTTAATCAGAGATTGCAATTACAAGAACAGCGAAGCCAAGAAGAGGCAGCTCGGATGGAAGTTATCAAAGTAAATTTGCAAACATTAATTGAGACAGTTGAACGGGTAACTCAAGAAAAAGAAAATGTTAAGAGTGAGGTAGATAGCGCTAGAAAAGAAGTCAATCAAGAGAAGACAAAAATTTTAAATTTGGAGAGTAAAAGAGTTCAATTTCAGAATACCCTTATAGAGACTCAGACCAAATTGGCTTCTTTAATTAATAGAAAGAAAAGATTGATTTTAGATAAAGCTAAATTAGACACTTTATTAACGGAAAATAAGTATAATTTAGGATTAGTTGGTGAAGAATCCAGAAAAGCTGAGGATGAGTTAAAAAGTTTACAAGATGTAAAGAGTGGTTTAGCTCAAAAAGAGAAAGAATTAGCTAATTTAATTGAAGATTTAAGGTCAAGGTTAGTAGAAAAAGAAAAAGAACTTCTAGAATTAAAAGCAACTTATGATTTTTTGAAAGATTTAAGAATAAAATATGAAACTTTTTCAGTTCGAAAGAAAGTTACTGTTATCTTTGATGAGGAACCAAAGGATATTAATAAGTTAGTAGCTTCTTTGCAAGATGTGGTTTTTAAGAAAGATGATCAAGGCTATTCAGCTGAATTAGAAGTCAAGGTAGTTTCTTTCGAAGAGAAGCAATTAGAAGATAAAATGGCTCTTACTGAGCGAGAGATAGAAGAGATAAAAGGAGAACAAGAAAAAGTAGGCCAGCAAAAAGGTGAGATTAGTAAAGACTTAGCAAGCGAAAATGTTCACATTGAAGAAGCAAGAACAAGACTGCAACAAAGCTTACAAGAGAAAGATGGTTTAACTCGTGAAGTTGAGCGGTTAGAAGAGGAATCAGAGCTTTTGTCTCAAGAAGAAAAAACTACCCTTGATGATGTTGAGGATTGTCAGAGAAGACAAAAAGAAATAGAAGAGGAATTGATAGTCTACCAAGGAGATTTAGACAAAACTAATCAAAGTCTATTCCAATCTAATGAAATAATAACTAATGGTTTAGAGAGAATAAAGAATATAGATCTTGAGTCAACTCGTAGCCTTGCCCAAGAGCAATCTTTGCATAAGGAGAGTGAAACCTTAGAGTCAAAAGTTATTCTTTTCCAAGATGAGATAAATAATATTAGAGAGAATTTAAAGCAGGTTGATAAAGAAGAAGGGGAAAATAAGCTTAAGAATAATTCTTTTAACAACCAAATAGATAGCTTAGAATTAAAGATAGAAGAAGATAAGCTTAAGATAGAAGAGCGGATAAAGAATAAACAAGGCTTGGAAGAGGAAGGATTAGCTTTGAATAATAATATTCATAAGGTTAAAGAAGATATCCAAGGTCTAGAGAAAGAGTCACAAGTTTTGCGTGATTCTGCTTATAATAAGAAATTAGAGACCCAGAGCCTAGAATATGAAAAAGAAAAAATAAAAGATTATCTGCGACAAGTTTATCAAGTTGAGTTCGATATCAATAGCCAAGGTGAAGTTGGAGAAGACATGGAGACTCTTTCTGTTGGAAAGGAGAAGCTACAAAAAAGAGTTAAGTCTTTAGGCGAAGTCAATATGGTAGCGATTGAGGAATTTGAAGAATTAAAGAAACGAGAAGAATTCTTAGATACTCAGAAACAAGATTTAGTTACTTCCAAAGACAGTTTAAAGAAAGCAATTTTAAAGATCAATCGTACTTCTCGAGAACTTTTTCTAGATACCTTTACTAAAATCGAAGCGGAATTTAAGAAGAATTTTAAGTTTTTATTTAATGGTGGCAAGGCCAATCTTATTCTTATTGATAAAGATAATATTTTGGAGTCAGGAGTAGAGATTGAAGTTCAACCTCCGGGGAAGAAATTACAAAATGTTTCTCTTTTGTCAGGAGGAGAAAAAGCTTTAACAGCTATATCATTAGTTTTTGCTATTTTTACAGTAAGACCGTCTCCTTTATGTGTGCTTGATGAAATAGACGCTCCCTTAGATGAGGCTAACGTTGATCGGTTTAATCATCTTCTAAAGCAATTTGCTTCTTCTTCACAGTTTATTTTAATTACTCATAATAAGAAGACTATGAGTAATGCTGATGTCTTGTATGGTATTACTATGCAAGAGAGAGGTATTTCTAAAGTTGTATCGGTAAAATTTGCTGCTGAAGAGGTCCTTTCCTAAATTTTTCTAAACAAGAACTACTTTATTTTTCCCTTTTCTTTTAGCTTTGTATAAAGCTTGGTCAGCTTTTTCAATTAGGGTTTTTTTGTTAGCGGAGTCTTGGGGATAGGAAGCAATTCCAATACTAATAGTAAAGCTACTTTTTAGAATTTTTTTGCCGGCTATTGATTTTCTTATTCTTTCCCCTACAAGGGCAGCTTCTTTTTTATTGTTAGCCGGTAAGATAAGTGAAAATTCTTCTCCGCCATAACGGCATAAGATATCAATCTTGCGACAGTTTTCTTTTAAGACTTCACTTATTTGCCTTAGAGCTTGGTCACCTTGGATGTGACCATTGCTATCATTAAACTTTTTAAAATCATCAATGTCGATCATCATCAATGATAGGGGAAGAGACGTTGTATTTGATTTAGCTATTTCTTCATCTAGGCGATATTGAAAATATCCGTAGTTCCAAAGAGATGTTAAGGTGTCAGTATGAGCTTGAGTTAGAGTACTTTCAAAACTTTGTGAATTCTCTAAAGCTCCTTGAGCCTGCTCCATAAACATAGTAAAGATTTTTACATCTTCACTAGTTATTGGTTTTTTAGTGATGTAATTGTCGACTACTGCTACTCCGGTAGCTTTACCTTTTATCCAGAGAGAAAAGATAAGAAATTCTTCAAGATTTAAGCCTTTTACTAAGGAATCATTTTTAAATTTCCGATTCTCATTTTTAATCCAAGTAAGATCTTTTTTATAAAGAGTATCAAAAATTAATCCGCTCTTTTCATTAAGAGGGAATGTTAGGGATTTAACTAGTTCTAAGAATTTAGGTCTTTCTTTATTTTCTCTTATTCGGTTGTAGTTATCAATTAGATCGTAGAGGTTCTTTTTTTCTTCTTCAATGCTTTGCCAGATCCTGGTTGCTTCTTGGCTATCGATTGGACCAATTCCCATAAAGCCGTTTATTTCTTTATTTTTATCGTCAACAAAAAAAATAGCTGCTCGGTTGAATCTTAGTCCTTCATTAGCAGTTAAGCCGGTTAAGATAATATAAGTTATCTCGTCAAGCCGTAGAGTTGTTCTCATGGCCTTGGTTAGTTCGTAGAAAACATATAATTGAGAGCGGACCTTTTCTAACTCTTCTTTGAGTTTATCAATTTCCTTATTCATTCTAATGTATTAAATAGCATATTTAATAGCAAAAGTCAAACTTTCTTGGAATATTTTGAAAGCTTTAATTTTTACTATTATCTGGTAAAATAACCGTTATGACTGGTGATATTTTTAATCTTTCTCAATATGATTTCAAAATCCCTCAAGATTTGATAGCTCAAGAGCCAGCTAATCCTAGGGATAGTTGTCGACTTCTTGTTTTAGATCGCAAGGATTCTTCTTTGAATACAAGGATTTTTAGAGATATAGTTGATTATTTAAGAGAAGGTGATGTTCTTATTTTAAATAACACTAAGGTAATTAGAGCTAAGCTTAAGGCTAATAGAAGTAGTGGGGCTAAATTAGAAATTTTACTGCTAGAGGAGAAGAAAAAGGGTGTTTGGGAGGCTTTAGTTAAGCCTGGGAAGAGAGCTAGGGTAGGTGAAACTATTAACTTTAGCGGAGGAGATTATAAAGCTAAGATTATTGATAAAACTGCTAGTGGTTCAAGAATATTAGATTTTAGACCTTTAGACGTAGGTGATTTTATTAAAAAAATAGGGAAAGTGCCGCTTCCTCATTATATAAAAAAGGGAGTTAAAGATCCAGATGATTATCAGACTATTTATGCGAAACGTGAAGGAGCGGTGGCTGCACCTACAGCTGGTTTGCATTTTACTCCTGAGTTAATAAAGAAAATAGAGGAAAAAGGGGTAAAAATATTATATGTGACTCTTCATTGTAGCTTGGCTACTTTCCGTCCGGTAAAGTGTGAAGATATTCGTGATCATTTGATAGAGTCAGAAAGAGTAGAGGTTACTTCTTTGGTCGCTAAAACTATAAATCAGGCTAAGAAGAACCAACAGAGAATAATCGCTGTTGGGACAACTGCAATTAGGTCTTTAGAATCAGCGGTTTCTTCAAAAAGAGGTTTTTGGGCTAAGGCATTTTCTGGCCCGACTAATCTTTATATTACTCCTGGCTATAAATTTAAAGTGGTTGATGCTCTTATCACTAATTTTCATACCCCTTCTTCTACTAATCTTGTTTTGGTTTCTGCCTTTGCTAAACCTTCTTTAATAAGGCAAAGCTACACTTACGCTAAAGATGAAAAATTTCGTTTTTACAGTTTTGGCGATGCTATGTTAATAGTATAAGTTTGCCTAAAGTCTTTAGAACCAAAGATTTACAGAAAATAAAAAAAATAGCTGTTTCCTTGACGGCAAGCTTTATTTCTACTATAATAAAAATTCGTACAAATTCTCAGCCTGCAATCTATAAATAATGTTTTTCATTGAAGTCTGTTGATTTTGTTTCGCCGACAGGTAATCAACGGGTAGGGAGGAAAAAATATGCAAAGTGATCTAATGAAAAAAAGAACCTTTCTTATTTGCGGTCATGCCCAATCTGGAAAAACTTCTCTTGCCGAAACTATACTTTTTAAATCTGGAGCTATTTCTCGCTTAGGTAAAGTAGATAGTGAAACTTCCACCAGCGATTATGAAGAGGATGAAAAAAGAAGAAAGAGTTCAATTAATTTATCAGTTTTAGGAGCCAGCTATAAGGGAAACTCTTTACAATTTATTGACACCCCAGGATATCTTGATTTTGTTGGTGAATTAATTACTAGCTCTCAAGTTGTAGATTTTGCTGTTATTGTAGTTGATGCCCTGGAAGGAGTTGGGGTAGGAACAGAGAAAGCTTGGAATATTCTAAGAGAAAAAAATGTGCCTTGTTTATTTTTTATTAATAAACTTGATAAGGATAATACTGATTACAAGAAAACTTTAGATGATATAAAGAAAAACTTAACTAAGAATGCTGTAAGTATGGGGATTGTTGAGGGGGATAAGGTGACTAATGCTTTAAAAGACAAAAATGCTTCTGGGTATAGCAAGATTGTTGAAATGGCTGCTGAGAGTGATGATGGATTAGTCGAGAAATATTTAGAGACTGGGGAATTAACTGAAGATGAATTTCGGCCAGCTCTTAAAAAAGCTATTCTTAATTCGATCCTTTTCCCGATAGTTGGTGGAATGGCTACTCAAGAGGTAGGCATTGATTGCCTTCTTGATTTAATTGTTGATATTATGCCAGCAGTAGGTAAATCTTTACCCAGAGCGGCCAAGGATAAAGCTTCTGAGGATATACAAATTGAGCCTAAAGTAGATGCTCCTTTTTCAGCTCAGGTATTTAAAACTGTCGTTGATCCTTTTGTTGGTCAGCTTACTATTTTTAGAGTATTTTCTGGTCAGTTAAACTCGAATAGTGAGTTTTATGATACTACTAAAGGTTCCAAGGAGAAGTTCGGCCAGCTCTATTCTTTGCAAGGCAAACAGCAATCAGCTAAGGAAAAAGTTTTTGCTGGAGATATTGCAGCAGTAGCAAAGCTTAAAAACGCTGAAACTCAAGATACTATTTGCGATTCTTCCCGGATTGTAGAATTTCCTAAAGTGAATTTTCCTTCTC
>JAGLSH010000001.1 GCA_023135855.1 Candidatus Omnitrophota bacterium | reverse complement strand
TCTTTGTCTAAGAGTTGTTTACACCTCTATTACACGAGGAATTGTATGCGAAAGCTTTAAAATATTAGGGCTTCTCTTTGGAGCTTTTTTTGCTTTTCATTATTATTTTGCACTAGGAGAGGGAATAAGTGGCAAAATACATATTTTAAGTAAAGAATATTTCTTACTTTTTTCATTTCTTTTAATTTTTTTAGGAATACGCTTAATTTTTACTTTGTCTAGACTGATAGTAACTTTTTTTTTCAAGAAAAAGGAGTCATATTTTAAGGAAAGGGCAACGTTGTTCTTTCTAGGGGTTTTGAGAGCCTCTCTTATAGGGAGTATACTTTTATTTTTGTTGCACTTATCCCCTCTTGGCTCAAAACGTTTTTCTCATAGTATATCTTATGGTATATTTGGAAATATTGGGCCTAAGATTTATTTGATGGCCTTTAAAGGTTATAATAAAGTTAATTCTAAAGCAGTAGTAAATAAGGAGGTAGTCAAATATTATGAAGCTGAAAAATCTTTATCAAGAAATAGTAAAAAAAGGTATTGATGCTGATGTTCGCAGTCCTAAAGAAATCGAGAGTCTTCTTAAGAAAAACAAGAAAAATTTCGATCAATTAGATAAAAAAGGCAAAGAATTGTTTGATCAGGATGCATTATTTAATCCTTTTGCCGATACTCGTATTCTTATCGGTGACCCAACAAAAAACATAAAGTCTATGATTGTTGGTATAGATGTTGATGGTGGAGAGCTAGTCCTTGTTGATAGGCTAAGAGAAAAGGGAGAAAAAATAGATCTAGTGGTGGCCCATCATCCTCAAGGCCGAGCTTATGCTAATTTCTATGATGTAATGGATTTACAAGTTGATGTTTTTGCTAAGGAAGGGATATCCTTGGGGGTTTGTGAGAAACTTCTCCAAGAGAGAAAATCACAGGTTGCTAGACGAGTAAGTTCAGCCAACCATGCTAGAAGTGTTGATATAGCTTGTTTGCTTAATATAGATTTCATTTGTGCTCATACACCTTGCGATAATCTTGCTTATCAATATTTAAGAAAAGCAATAGATAAAATCAAGCCGTCGTCTTTAGGCGCGATAAGTGATATTTTGCAGACTATTCCTGAGTATGTTGATGCTGCTAAGAATAATAATCCTCCTCAAATAGTAGTAGGAAGCAAGAATTCTCGGTGCAGGAATATTCATCTTGAATTTACTGGAGGCACTGAAGGACCAAAAGATATTTATAAAGAGCTTGCTGCTAGAGGAGTTGATACTATAGTTGCCATGCATCAATCTGAAGAACACTTTAAAAAGTGTAAAGAAGCTAACATAAATGTAATTTTTGCTTCACATATTGCTTCTGATAGTTTAGGTATTAATATTATGCTTGATTATCTTGAGAGCAAGGAAAAGCTCAAGATTTACGAGTTTTCAGGTTTTAGAAGATTCAAACGAAAAAAGAGTTGATGAGTAAAAGAGTGAATGGGTAGATGAGTTACCCTTCTACCCATATACCCATTTACTAACCAAAATTATGATCCCACAACAATTCATAGAAGAAGTTCGGTCTCGAACAGATATCGTAGAGCTCGTTTCGAGCTATATATCTTTAAAGAAAGCTGGCAGAAATTTTAAAGCTGTATGCCCCTTTCATGGGGAGAAGACCCCTTCCTTTGTTGTGAGCCCACAAAAACAAATTTTTCATTGTTTTGGTTGCGGCGAAGGTGGAGGTATTTTTCAGTTTCTGACTCTTATTGAGAAAGTAACCTTTCCTGAAGCTGTAGAAATGTTAGGGAATAAGTTAGGCATGGTTGTACCTTATCAGAAGAGCAAGAATGCTAAGACTAAGAATTTTCTTTACGAAGTTAATGGAGAAGCAGCTTCTTTTTTTCATAATATTTTGAGAGAAAGTAAAGAATTTCAGGCAGTTCGTACTTACTTAGCAAAGAGGGGGATTGGCCCGGAAACAATTAAAAAATTTAATATCGGGTTTGCCCCTGGTCATAACTCTCTTATTCAGCATATGCGTAAATCAAATTTCACCTTAGAAATGTTAGAAAGAGCATCTTTGGTCACTTCAGCTCGAGGAAGTTTTCGAGATTTATTTATAAATAGAATTATTTTTCCAATTTTTGATATTCGCAATCGGGTTGTTGGCTTTGGAGCAAGGACTTGGGAAGATTTACTGAATTCTCCTAAGTATATCAATTCTTTAGAGAATATTATTTATAGCAAGCGGGATCACTTATATGGTCTTAATTTTGCGAAAGAAGAGATTGTTAAAGAGGATAGTATAATTGTAGTTGAAGGATACTTAGATATGATCACGCCTTTTATGAGGGGGGTAAAAAACATAGCAGCCTCTTTAGGTACAGCGCTTACTTCTGAGCAGATTCGTTTGGTAAAAAGGTATACTTCCTGTATAATTTTAGTTTATGATTCTGATAAGGCTGGGGAAGCGGCTACAACACGATCGATAGATTTGATTCTTGAGAACAATTTGAAAGTTAAAATTGTGCGTTTGCCAAAAGGTTATGACCCAGATTCTTTAGTCCACAAAGACGGGAAGGAAGTCTTTTTAAAATCACTAGAGGAGAAGCTCGATTTTTTTGATTATAAATTAGAGAGCCTGAAAGTCTTTCATGCTGCTGATTCTATAGAAGGAAAAACAAATATCGTTAAAGAGATGTTGATTACTTTGAATAAATTAAATAGCGAGATTCAGAAGTATGAATATATCAGGAAACTCGCTGATGATTTAGGTCTTAAAGAAGAAATCGTAATTGCAGAATTCCGTAATAATTTTTCTAAAACTAATGGTTTTGATAAGAAGAAATCTTTGGCTGAGAGTTATAAGGATAAAAATATAAATTTAGATAAGGAACCATTATCAATTACTGAGAAAGTATTACTTAAATTCATGTTTACTAATTTTAAGGCTTTTTCTATTGCAAGAAAGAATTTAAAGTGGGAGTACTTTCATTCACATTTGGCACAAAAAACCGTTTCATTTCTTTTTAATAGTTATTCCGCAGAAGAAAATGGTTCTATGCAGCAGTTATTAAGTAGAACCACAGATAAGGAAATTAGTAGTTTTATTTCTAGAGTTTTAATGGATGATGATATTCTCTTAGATAAGAATCTTTTTAAAAAGAGTTTGATCAAGCTTCATAAACAAGCTGCAGTAGGAATTAAGAAAAAGTTAAAGATTCAAATAAAAGAATTTGAAGCAAAAGGGGACAAAACAAAGGTAAAGGAATTAATGAAAGAATATAGTCGAATTAATAGTGAGGTAAGGAATGATTAAGAAAAAACTTTTAGAAAGAAGTATTAAACAATTAGTTGATTTAGGAAAGAAAAAAGGCTACCTCACTTATGATGAAATAAATCATTTTCTTTCTGAAGATGTGATAAACGTTAAAGCTCTAGATACTATTTTTGAACAACTAGATAGTAAGGACATAAGCGTTCTAGAGACCCAGGAGGTTTCAGAGTGGGAGAAGGAAAATAAAAAACAAACTACAGCTACATCGCAGCCAATAGATGACCCGGTTAAGATGTATTTAAAGCAAATGGGTCAAATTCCTTTGCTTACCCGCGATGAAGAGATCAGGTTAGCAAAAAAGATTGAAGATACCGAAGAAACTTTACGTGAAGAAGTATTTTCTACTGGCATAGCTCGAGATACTTTTATACATATATCTAAACAGATAATCAAGGATCTACTTAATCCCGATGATTTTGTAAAGGGTGAGATTAAGAATAAGGAAAAAGAGATTGAAAGAATCAAGAAGCTTTATGGCAAACTATCAAGGATTAAAAAAATTGGAAGCCAAACAAATGTTTTAAAGGAATTTAATTTTACTATTGGTATTATTGAGAAAATTATTGCTAAGACAAGAGAGGTTGTTAGAGAGTCTGAAAAATTAAGGAGAAGAATTGAAAAGATAAAAGGCAAAGCAAAGAAGAAAGTTACTGAGAAAAGGTCTTTAGTAAGAGAGAGAAATAAACTAATAAGAGAGTTAGGGTTTGGCAAGGAAACAGCAAGAGATAAAATGAGGGCTATCCTTCATAAAGCTTATCTTTACAATCAAGCTAAAAGTACGCTTGTTGAGGCAAATTTACGACTAGTAGTAAGTATAGCTAAAAAATATGTAAATAGAGGGCTTTCTTTTCTTGATTTGATTCAAGAAGGTAATATTGGCCTTATCAAGGCAGTAGAGAAATTTGAATATAAACGAGGATATAAATTTTCTACCTATGCGACTTGGTGGATAAGGCAAGCGATAACTCGGGCTATTGCTGATCAGGCTCGAACGATTAGAATTCCTGTTCATATGACTGAAACTATTAATAAGATAATTAGGATTTCACGGCTTTTCATTCAAGAAAAAGGAAAAGAGCCTACCCCAGAAGAGCTATCTAAAGAGCTAAAGCTTCCAGTTAATAAAATAAAAGATATTATTAAAGTATCCCAACAGCCAATATCTATACATACACCTATCGGTGATGACGGAGACACTTCTTTTGGTGATTTTATTGAGGATAAAAAAGCAGTATCGCCAGCTAATGCTACTGTGTTTTCTATGCTTAAAGAGGAACTAGGACAGGCTATGGACAGCTTAACTGATCGTGAGAGAAACATTCTTGCTTTAAGGTTTGGCCTTGAAGATGGTAGTCCTAAAACTTTAGAGGAAGTAGGAACCATTTTTAAAGTTACTCGTGAACGCATACGACAAATTGAAGCCAAAGCATTAAAAAAATTAAGACGCCCTAGCCGTTCGCGTCGACTTCAGACATTTTTAGAGTTGACTCTTTTTAGAGGTAAATTACGATCTTCGTAGGCAAAAGCAATAAAGTGAGAAGGCTTTAGGGAAAATAATAGATTTTTAAATAGCGGGTGGTATAATTTTAAAATAAAAGGAGACCTGTGATTGATAAAAAAGATGTAAAATATGTAGCTAATTTGGCTAAGATAAAGATAGCCTCTGGGCAAGAAGCTTTCTTAGAGGAGCAGTTTTCTAAAATTATTGGCTATATAGATAAGTTAAAAGAATTGAATGTAGAAGGGGTTGAGCCTTCAAGAGGGGCTCATATTACTAGAGATGTTTTTCGCGAGGATAAGGTTGTGCCTTCTGATTGTCGAGAAGAAATATTAAAAAATTCTCCATCTAGAGAAGGTGATTATTTCAAAATCCCTAAGGTTGTTGAATAAATGTATACAATCTCCGCCAATGGCGGAGTGGCTCGAAGAGCCTTATTGTATCCAGCATTGTTATTGATCGGCAACAAAATTTTAAAAAAGGGAAAAAGTAATATAGTATAGAAAACTATTGTAACAAAAAGATGAAAGATTTAATTAATACTAATGCTAGTCAATTAGCAGAAGAAATTAGAACTAATAAAATAAAGAAAGAAGAAGTTTTTTCTTTTTTCAAAAGTAGAATAAAGAAATTTGACCCTGTCTTAAAAAGCTTTGTCGAAAGCTATGATCAACCAGTCAAAGGAGAGGGGGAATCTTCTCTTTCGGGACTACCGATTGCTATAAAGGATAATATTTGTATAAAGGAGAAGAAGGTTACTTGTTCTTCTAAAATTTTAGTTAACCATATAGCAGTCTATAATGCAGAGGTAATAAAAAGATTAAAGAATGCCGGATTAAATATTATTGGAACTACGAATATGGATGAATTTGCTTTTGGTTCATCAACTGAAAATTCTTGTTATGGTCCGACAAAAAATCCTTGGGATATAACAAGGGTTGTTGGTGGTTCAAGTGGTGGTTCTGCAGCAGCAGTAGCTGCACGGTTAGTTCCTTTTGCTTTAGGTTCAGATACTGGAGGTTCAATTCGCCAACCGGCTTGTCTTTGCGGAGTAGTAGGGTTTAAACCTACCTATGGGCGAGTTTCACGTTTTGGTTTAGTTGCATTTGGTTCAAGCTTAGATCAGATTGGTCCGATAACTACAGATTTTGTTGATTGCGCTAATCTTCTTAATATAATTTGCGGGCATGATGATAAAGATTCAACTTCAGCTTTTATAGATGTACCTGATTTTACTAAAGCTTTAAATGGTAACGTTAAGGGGTTAAGAATAGGTATACCTAAAGAATATTTTAGCCAGGGATTAAATCAGGAAGTCAAGAATGCAGTTGAGGAAGCTAAGAAAATTTTTGAAGAAAAAGGAGCAGAAATCATTGAAATTAGTCTACCTCATACTGAATATGCGGTAGCTACTTATTATATTATTGCTTCTTCCGAAGCTAGTTCAAATTTACAAAGATTTGATGGAGTTAGATATGGGGTGAGAGCAAAGGGGGAGAGTTTAGAAGACCTTTATACTAATTCTAGAGGACAAGGCTTTGGAGATGAAGCTAAACGGAGAATTTTCTTAGGAACCTATAGTCTCTCTAGTGGATATTATGATGCTTATTATCTTAAAGCTCTTAAAGCTAGAACTTTAATCAGGAAAGATTTTGATCAGGCTTTTAAAAAAGTTGATGTTATTCTTACCCCAACTTCTCCAACAACTGCTTTTAAAATTGGTGAGAAGGCTAGCGATCCCTTAAGTATGTATTTATCAGATATCTATACTATTTCTACAAATTTAGCTGGCTTACCAGCTGTATCTTTTCCTTGTGGATTTTCTTCTGAAAAATTACCGATAGGAGTGCAATTGATAGGAAAAGAGTTTGATGAATTTACGCTTGTAAAATTAGGTTCGGCTTTTCAAAGTTGTACTGATTTTCATAAGGAGATACCAAAAATTAATTATGAGTAATTTTGAAATTGTAATTGGGCTTGAAGTCCACACACAACTGAAGACAAAGTCAAAGATATTTTGTTCTTGCTCTACAGAATTCAAAAGTCCGCCTAATACCAATATTTGTCCAGTTTGTTGTGGTTATCCGGGAGTTTTACCAGTTTTTAATAAGAAGGTTTTAGAATTGGCGGTAAGAGTCTCCTTAGCTCTAAAGTGTGAAACTAATAAGTCTATATATTTTGAACGCAAGAATTATTTTTATCCTGATTTGCCTAAAGATTATCAAATTTCTCAATATAAGATGCCTTTGGGAGAGAGAGGAATCTTAGAGCTTCCTTCGGGGAAGAAAGTAAATATAAATAGAGTGCATATGGAAGAAGATGCGGGGAAGCTCATTCATAAAGAAGATTGTTCTTTAGTAGATTTTAATCGCACTGGCACACCATTGTTGGAAATTGTTTCTGAGCCGGACATAAGAAGTCCTCAAGAAGCTTATGATTATTTAACTTATTTAAAGCTAGTTATCCAATATATTGGTTCTTCTGATTGCGATATGGAAAAAGGTTCTCTGCGTTGTGATGCTAATATTTCTTTGCGCAGACATGGGGATACTAAACTAGGTACAAGAGTTGAGCTAAAGAATATGAATAGTTTTAGAGGAGTTAGAGCGGCTTTAGAGTTTGAAGCTAAGCGTCAAGCTAAGGCTATAGAGTCAGGAGAGAAGATAATCCAAGAGACTAGGTTGTGGGATGTAGATAATTTAAAGACAGTGGTTATGCGTACAAAAGAGCAAGCTCACGACTATCGATATTTTCCTGAGCCGGATCTTCTCGATTTTTCTGTTTCTAACGAGCTTATCGAGGGAGAAAAAGCTTTGGTTGGAGAATTACCAATAGAGAGAAAAGAGAGATTTTTAAAAGAATATAAGATTAATCAAAAAGAAGTAGATATAATTCTTGCGAGTCCTTGGTTGGCCAATTTCTTTGAAGAAGCTAATAAAGCTTATCCAAAGTCTCAAGAGTTGTCTAACTGGCTTTTGGGACCTTTTCTGGAACAAGTAAATGCTTTGGAGAAGGGGTTTGATTCAGTCAAAATATCTACACAAAAGTTTGCTCAGATAGTAAGATATTTTAGCGAAAAGAAATTGAATAATTTAGCAGCCAAGAAAGTCCTTTCCTTAAGTATTGCTACTGACCAGGATATTGATGGTATCATCGAAGGAGAAGGTCTCACTCAAGTTTCAGGAGAAGATCAACTAAGTTTATTTATTGAAGAGGCTATTAAGGATAATCCTAAGCCGGTTAAAGAGTATTTGGAAGGTAAGGAGCAGGCAATAATGTTTCTTGTTGGGCAAGTAATGAAAAAAAGCAGAGGCAATGCTAACCCTCAAGTAGCAAAAGATATGTTAAAAAGGAGGATTGAAGAATGAAGAGAAGATCTATTGTTTTTATAATAATTTTAGTAACGATTATTTTTTCATATCAAGCGGGAGTATCTTTTGGTAAAGATAAAGATGATCTATATCGAGAGCTAGAAATATTTTCTGAAGGGTTGGTGATTATTGAAGAGAAATATGTAGAGGAAAAGACTGCTGAAGATTTAGTTTACGGGGCAATGAAAGGAATAGCCCTTTCCTTAGATCCTTACAGCCAATTTTTAACTCCTGATGATTATAAGAACCTTCTTGTAGAAACTGAAGGGAAATTTGGCGGTCTTGGAATTGAAATTACCATGAGAAATGGTCTTCTTACCATTATTTCTCCAATAGAAGATACACCGGCTTGGGAGGCTGGAATTGAAGCCGGAGATATTATTATTAAAATAGATGGTGAATTGACCAAAGATATCACTTTGAATGGTGCAGTTAAGCAATTACGTGGAGATCCTGATACTAAAGTTATTTTAACTATTGTGAGGGATGAGAGTAGAAAAGTTGAAGATATAACCATTGTAAGGGGAATAATAAAAATAAAAGATATAAAAAGACCAATGATTTTAGAAGATGGTGTTGGATATGTAAAGATAGGAGAGTTCAGAGAATCTACTTCTAAGGATTTGAGTAAGGCCTTAGGAGTATTAGATAAAGAAGGTTTAAAAGCTTTAATTCTTGATGTACGGAATAATCCTGGAGGACTGCTTAATTCATCTATTGATATATCAAGTAAATTTTTGAGCAGTGGAAAGGTAATTGTATCTACTGATTCAAGAAATGAAGAAAAAAGGATATATAGAGCAGATTCTTTTGGTAAAAAGTATTTAGATATCCCTATAGTAGTATTGATAAATAAGGGTAGTGCTTCAGCAAGTGAGATTCTTGCTGCAGCTTTAAGAGAAAACAACCGGGCAATTTTGCTTGGGGAAACAACCTTTGGAAAAGGGTCGGTGCAAACAATACTTCCTTTGTCTGATGGATCAGCCATGCGTCTTACAACTTCTAAATACTATACTCCGAATGATATAAGTATTCATGAGAAGGGGGTTGAGCCAGATATTAAAATATCTAAAGAAACTATTGAGAAAACAGAAGAGGATGTTTTTGAGGATATGGATAAGAAAAAAGAATTTGATTATAAGAAAGATAATCAGATAGTAAGAGCCCTAGATTTGATTAAAGGTATACTTATATTACAGTTTGGGAATTAAAAGTGTAAAAAGTAAAATTAAAGTATAAAAGTTAATTAAGTACAGTTTAATTTTTTGTTAATGAATATGTATACCTTAGGTATTGAAACGTCTTGTGACGAAACTTCGTGTGCGATTTTAAAAGATTATCAAGTCCTTTCCAACGTAACTTTATCTTCCTTAAAAGAACATAAAAAATATGGGGGGATAATACCAGAAATAGCTACTCGGGCTCATCTTAATAATATTGATAAGGTTTTGGTAGCAGCTAGCAAAGAAGCTGGGATATCTTTAAAGAAATTAGATTTAATAGCTGTAACTCATAAACCTGGCCTAGGTGGAGCTTTAGTCGTCGGACTTAATTTTGCCAAAGCTCTTTCTTTAGCTTTGAAAAAACCATTTATTGGGGTAAATCATCTTCATGCGCATCTTTTTGCTCCTTTTTTAAATTATCCAAAAAGATTGAAGTTTCCTTTCTTGGGAGTGGTCATATCTGGGGGCCATACTGAGATGTATCGAGTAGATGATTTTGATAGAATAAAAATTTTAGGACAAACTCGCGATGATGCTTGTGGAGAGACTTTTGATAAAATAGCTAAAGCTTATAATCTAGGGTATCCTGGTGGGCCAATCATTGATAAGCTTTTCAAGGAAGAATATAAGAATGATTTTAAATTTAAATGTGGAAAAATAGGGCTTGATTTAAGTTTTAGCGGAATTAAAACTGCCCTTATTTATAAGAAGAAAGAGATTGAGAAAAAAAACCTTTTTAATGCCGATATCAAGAGAAGACTTGTTTCTTCTTTCCAGTATGTAGCTTTAGAGACAATTATAAGGACAATTCTAGAAGCAAAGAGCAAATTTAAGATGAAGAGAATTGTTTGCGGAGGAGGTGTTATTGCTAACAAATATTTACGGAGGCGCCTTGAGAGTGAAGAAAAGAAGGGAATAAAGGTTTTTCTTGCGCCTTTTGAGTATTCAGGCGATAATGCAGCAATAGTTGCAGGATTAGGTTTTTACCTGTATAATATAAAAGGAAAGAAAAGTACTATAAAATTAGAAGCTCAAGCTAATTAAGATGATAAATTTATTTTCTACAATAATACGCCTAGCTTTAGCCTTCATTCTGGGAGGAGTGATTGGTCTAGAACGTGAAAAAAAGGGTGTTAGCGCTGGATTAAGGACTCATATCTTGGTTACTGTTGGTGCGGCTTTAATAATGCTAACTTCTCTTTATATTTATGGCATGTTTAAAGAAGAAGGATGTGCTATTGATCCGGGAAGGATTGCTGCTGGTGTAGTTACTGGAGTAGGCTTTTTAGGTGCAGGTACGATTATAAGAAGTAAAGAAGGGATTAGGGGTTTAACTACAGCAGCGAGCATTTGGATTAGTGCAGCAATTGGGTTAGCTGTTGGTTGTGGGTATTTTAGTGCTGCCATAATCGTTACTGGTGCTTCTTATTTAGCTCTTTCAATTCTAAAGAAGTTGGAAAAAGAAGTTAACTAAGTTATTAAATGTTTTTATTCCAAAGTAGTATTTTGTTGATTTGGATATTATAGTTAATTATAGGGGGTGAAAAAATGGCTAGACGAAAAGAAGATGATAAAATTCTTGATGTAAATGCTGCGATGCAGGGAAGTTTAGTTTTTTCCGATCCTGTGAATTTACGGATAAATGGGAAATTTGAAGGAAATCTTGATACCAAAGGAAACCTTACTATTGGCAAGGCTGCAACGATAAAAGCTGATATTATTGGTGAGGATATAACTGTTAGTGGGATTATAAAAGGTAATGTTAAAGCAACAAACATCATTAGACTTCTTTCTACTGCTCAGATTATAGGTAATATAGAAGCTCCTAAAGTTTCTATTGAAGCGGGAGCAATTTTTAATGGTAAATGTAGAACATCTGAAGCAAGGATTTCTTTAGAGGAGCTTTCTGATTATCTCGCTGTTGAAGAGAAGAAAATCGTAGAATGGGTTGAAGGAGGAAAGATTCCTGTAGAGAAAGAAGGTAGCAAATTATTATTTGATCGTCGAGAAGTAGAAACTTGGGTTGCCCATAAGCCTTAAAAAGGTTAGCATAGACTTCAGTATCAAGGAAAGTTGACGTATAAAATATTATAAGTAAATGATAAAAGAGAAACTTTGTACTACAAGAGAAGCTTCCCATGCTTTAGGTATTCATGAAAAGGATGTTATTGAATTAGCCAATAAAAACATTATCCCTCACTTTAAAGTTGCAGGAGAATTTTTAAGGTTTAGAAAAGAAGATATTTTAAGAATTAAGCCAGCAATAAAGAAAAAATATAATGTCCCCGAAAGTAAGGATCGTTCCCTAGAGAGAATAAGAGAATTCATATATTTTAATGATTTTTATTTGATCTCATTGATAATTGTCATTGTTTTAGTTTGGATAATAGTGAGAGATTTGGTCGCGAGTGCTTAGTACCTACCCCCTTTTTATCTACTTAAAATTCCAATAATACAATAAATAAAATATTTGCTTTAATGATTAGAATTGATAGAATATTCCTTTAAAATTAAAGACCATTAATGTAATGTAGATATTTAAAAAGAAGAAAAAGGAGATGAAAAATGGTAAATTTTGATGATTTTTCTAAATTGGAGTTTAAAACCGGTAAAATTTTGGAAGTTAGTCCTCATCCTGATGCTGAGAAGTTATACTTATTAAAGGTTGATATAGGGGGGAAGGTAATCCAAATAGTGGCTGGGATTAAACCTTTTTATACTCCAGAACAATTGGAAAACAAACTTATAGTTGTGTTAGCTAATTTAGAGTCAAAGAATATTAGAGGAGCTTTGTCGGAAGGCATGATTCTGGCTGCTCAAGGTAAAGATGACGTTAGTTTAGTAGTTTTAGATAAGGAAATGGATGCTGGAAATATTATAAAATAAATTTTATAATCAAGCTTATGCTAACAAAGTATATAAGAGTTAAAACAAAGGGTAATAGCGATATTATAGATATTACCCCACAATTGGGAAAAATCTTAGAGGATGAAAAGATAGACGATGGTATTATTTTTTTATCAGTTATTGGTTCAACTGCTGCTCTTACTACTATGGAATATGAAGGGGGATTAGTAAAAGATTTAAAAGATACTTTTGAAGCTTTATTGCCTTATAGGGATGATTACGCTCATAATTCTACTTGGTCTGATGACAATGGTCATTCTCACTTAAGGAGTGCTTTTATCAAGACTAATTTTTTTATTTCAGTGACTGATGGTAAACTTGATTTAGGAGCTTGGCAGCAAGTAGTTTTAATTGATTTCGACACTAAGGTCAGAGATAGGAAGATTGTTGCGAAAATAATTACTTAATATGGATTTAACAAAAGATATTGAATGCTTTGATCTGGTAGTTTTTGATTTAGAGACTACTGGTTTAGATGCTGTTACTGGGGATTCCATATGTGAGATAGGGGCTTTTAAGGTTAGAAATAGAAAAATCATTGATAAGTTCCATAGTTTAATTAATCCTAAGAGAAGTATTCCTATGCAGGCCTATAACATTCACAAGATATCTGAAGAAGAGGTAAAGAACGCTCCTTGTTTTGAAGATGTGGCTGATAAGTTTGTTTCATTTTTAGATCAATCTGTAATTTTTGCTTATAACATTAAGTTTGATATGAGCTTTATTAATAATCATTTAGGAAAGCTCAACCAACCGTCTTTGGAATTACCAGCAGTAGATATTCTTTCTATGGCTAGGAATGTGCTTGAATTGCCTAGATATAATCTAGATTCAGTGGCTAGATCTTTTGATATTGATTGTAGTCAAGGATTACATCGAGCTTTGTATGATGCTTCAATTGCTTGTCAGGTTCTTATGAAACTTTTTTGTATACTTAATGAAAAAGGGATAAGAAATCTAGGTGAATTTGTTTCTCTTTATGGTTTGAATAATGAGATTTTTAAAGAGAAGGAAGAGAAAAAAATAGATATTTTTAATTTAGCCATAAAAGAGAGAACGGTTTTTAAAATAAAGCATTTTTCTTCTAATAATGTTATTGAGGAAAAAGAGGTATTACCTCTTCGTGTTGTTCTTGAAGGCAAACATTTTTATCTTTTATGTCAGGACAAAGATAAAGATTCTTTCAGTATAAGAGTAAGCCGTATTTTAAAAATAATTAATTTGCTATGAATTTAAAGGTTATTTTGATAAAATAAATAAGCGTTAGTGATTGAGAAGTGTTAGTGTCACTAATTATTAAAGGAGGTAATTATGGATGAAGTATTAGAAATTTTAGAAAATAATGCTCGAATTTCTTTAGAGGATTTACAGAAATTAACTGGTAAAAGTAAGAAAGATATTGAACGAATAATGAAGAATTATGAGAAAAAAGGAGTAATTGTAAAGTATAAAACAATTATAAATAAGCAGAAAACCGACAACAAGGGAGTAGTAGCTTTGATTGAGGTTAAAATAGTTCCTCAAAAAGATGTTGGCTTCGATTTAGTTGCGCAGAGAATTTATAGATTTCCAGAAGTAAAGAGTTGTTATCTTCTTTCTGGGACTTACGATTTGCTTTTGGAAGTTTGTGGGGAAGATATAAACACAGTAGCTAGTTTTGTTTCTGAGAAGTTAGCGCCTTTGAGTTCAGTGAGAGGTACAGCTACCCACTTTATGCTTAAGAAATATAAAGAAGATGGGGTAATTTTAGTAAAGGAAGAAAAGAACCAGCGATTACCAATAGCTTATTGATTGTAGTATAATTTATATAGTTGATATAGTTTTTATAGTTGATGAGGTGACGGGTGAATGAGTGGATGGGGAAGGTAAAGCATATTAACCCATTATCTCATATACCCATCAACCCATTAACTGATAACTAAAAAACCAAAATTATGATATCAAAAAGAATAAAGAAAGTGCCGCCTTCAGGAATACGGGAATTTTTTGATTTAGTTTTAGGGATGCCTGAGGTTATTTCTCTAGGTGTTGGTGAGCCTGATTTTATTACTCCTTGGAGGATTAGAGAGAAGGCCATTACTGCTCTCGAAGAGGGGTTAACTTCTTATACTTCCAACCAAGGTCTTTTATCTTTGCGTAAAGGTATTACCAATCTTTTAGAGAAGAAATATTCTTTAAAATATAATCCTGAAGACGAAACCCTTATTACTGTGGGAGTTAGTGAAGGTATGGATTTAGCTATAAGAGCTATCATAGAGCCAGGAGACAAGGTTATTGTAGTTACACCTTATTATGTAGCTTATCCAGCTTTAGTTGAGATATGCTGTGGCAAGGTGATTTATTTGCCGACCAAAGAAGGAGATGGTTTCAAAATTAATCTCGGAAAACTTAAAAGTTTGCTTTCTCAAAATCCTAAAGCAATAATACTGAACTATCCTTGTAATCCTACGGGTATAACTTATAATCGCAAAGAGTTGAATCAAATTTGGAATATCTTGTCTAAAAAAGATATAGTTGTTATTAGTGATGAGACTTATGATGAATTAAATTATGATAAAGCTCATGTTCCGTTTTCTTCCTTAAATAGAAAAGCAAAAAAGAAAACAATTTTGCTTAATGGATTTTCAAAAGGCTATGCTATGACTGGGTTTAGAGTGGGCTTTGCTTGTGGAGATAAGGAGATAATTTCTGCAATGACCAAAATACACTCATATTCAATGCTTTGTGGTCCAATTATATCTCAGATTGCTGCAGTTGAAGCTTTAAGAGCAAGAAAAGAAATAGGCCAGATGCAAAAAGAATACAAGGATAGAAGAAATTTTATAGTTAAGGAGTTTAATCGCCTAGGTCTTTCTACGGTTAAACCTCAAGGAGCATTTTATTGTTTTTCTTCAGTAAAGAAGTATAAAATAAGTGCTCTAGATTTTGCTAAAAAGCTATTGCTCCAAGAAAAAGTTGCTGTAGTTCCCGGGACAGCATTTGGAGAAGAGTTTAATTCTTATATAAGGATTTCTTACGCTAATTCTTTAGAAAATTTAAGAGAGGCTGCAGCAAGAATAGAGAGATTTCTAAGTAAGCTATAGAGTCTAGCCTTGATTTTTGGTATTTAACTTTATTTTTTAAATTATCATAAAAATAGAACTTAACCGGTTGGTAAAAATGTTTTTAAAGGTATTACCTAGATTATTAGTAATAATTTTTATTTTTAGTTTGTTTGGTTGTGCTCAAGTTTCTCAAGAATCTTCCAAGGAGATTATTCTTAGCCTAGAAGATTTTAAAGAACAGTATCAGGAGTTGACCAGAGGACAGAAACAACTTTTAGAGCTTGATCCTGATAATTTAGAGTTAAGAATCAGGTTGGCTGAATTTTACTATGATTTTAAAGATTATTCGCAAGCAAAAGATATTCTGGAGAGTGTAGACAGTCAAGAAGCAAAAATAGTTTTAGCAAAATCTTTAGTTAAAGCAAAAGATTATGACTATGCTATTGAAATTTTTGAACAATCAAAAGTTATTATTAAAGATAATGAATATCTTTATCTTTATGGCCAGGTTCTAGAGGAGAAAAACTTGTTTCCCAAGGCTCTTAAGGTGTATGAGGAAGTAGGGGGGTCTTTTAAGGGGAAAGCCCAGAAAAGAATAAAAGCAATTAAAATCAGAGTAGAAGGAAATATTCCCGAAGAGGTAAAGGCTGTATCCAGAGAAGCTGAAGATTTTCTTAAAAGCGTAGAAGATGATGCGGCAATATATTTGTTAGTTGATGAGGATATTGAGATTAAGCCTGATAACACTTCTGTATCTACAGTACACATTATAAAGAAAGTTTTGCAAGAGCGAGGGAAAAGGATAGCTGAAGTTGAAATGGGCTATGATTCTACCTATGAAAGGATGGAGTTAGAATATGCTCGAACGATAACTAAAGAGGGTAAAGTAATTTATGCTGGCGGAGAAAGTATTCGGGATGTAAGTAGGTATTTAAATTTTCCTCTTTACAGTAATTCCCGAGCATTTATTATTTCTATGCCTTCGGTAGAAGTAGGGTCTTTTATTGAATATAAAGTAAAAATTTATTCTTCGAAATTGATTAATCAGGATGATTTTAATTTTGTTTATCGACTTCGTGAAGGGTACCCAGTCTTTAAATCTAAATTTGATTTAACTATTCCCAATAATCGTGATATTAATTTTAAATTTCTAAACAAAGAACATGCAAAAGGAATTAATCTTGAACCTAAACTAATAAAAAAAGATAATAAAAAAGTATATTCTTGGGAGTTTGACGAAATAGAATCTATCATTCCTGAATATAGCATGCCTAGTGGTTCTTATATAAATCCAGCAATTTTAATTTCTAGTTTTTCTTCTTGGGATGAAGTTTACAATTGGTGGAAATCTCTTTATAAGGATAAACTTAAATTGAATAAAGAGGTAAAAGATTTTGTAGATGAGCTTGTCAAAGATGCGACTACTGATTATGAAAAAGCAAAAATTCTTTCTGAATTTGTAGCTAAAAATATTCGTTATGTTGCTATAGAGTATGGAGATAGTGGCCATGAGCCGCATTATGCTACTGAAGTATTTATGAATAAGTATGGAGATTGTAAAGATCAGGCAATTCTTTTAGTGGCTATGTTAAGATATATCGGTTTAAAAGGTTACCCAGTACTCATACCTACTCGTAGCGCTTATTCTATGCATGAAGATTTTCCATCTGCTATTTTTAATCATGCTATTTGTGCGGTTGAGATAGATGAGGAGTTAATTTTTACCGATTCTACAGCTGAGACTACAGCCTTTGGATATGTTCCTCTTGGTGATCAGGGTAGGTTAACATTAGTATTCACAAACGATAAATGGCGTATAGCTAAGATTAAAGACATAGAGGACAATGGACTTGTCTATGATATGGATATAGTGATTGATCAGGACGAAAGCGCAGCGATTACCCGTCAAGTATCGACTAAAGGATTTTATTCTTCTTCTTATCGATGGTATTTAAAACACACCCATCCAGCTATAATTAAGGAAGAAATTCAACAAAAGATGATGAAGATATCATCTTTTTCTAAGTTAATTGATTATCAGATAAGCGATGTTGATAATTTTGATACTGTGCCTAGTCTTATCTATAGGTTTGAAACAGAGGAATTTCTTAATCCGGCTAGAGACTTAAGAATTGTACCAGTCCTAGATCAAGTTTCACTTGATCATGGCTTGATTAGCAAAGACCAGAGAGATTATCCAATTGACTTTGAAGCGATGCATAGCATTACTGCAAATATAAAAATAACTTTACCGGATAATTTAGAGGTTAAATACTTGCCTCGTTCGATTGCTGTAGATAATTTTTGGTTTACACTTAAAGTTCTTTATCAGGAAAATCCTAACGGAGTTAATTTCAATCAAACATTCAAAGTTAAGAAGAGATTTGTAGAAAAGGGAGATTATGAAGAGTTCAAGGGATATCTTAAAGAAGCTCTTTACCTTTTGCGTGAAGAAATTATTTTAGAAAAAAAGTGATGAGTAGGAAAATATTATTAAAAAGCGATAAATCTCTAAAAATAAATAAACGAAAGAACTTTGAAATCAAATTTTATGAAGGACTACTTGAATATCATCCGAATTTCATTGATGTGCTTATTCCCTTGGGAGACGTTTACACTCGTAAAGGTTTTTATAAAGAGGGTTTAGCTGTAGATGAAAAGCTAACTCAGCTATTACCTAATGATCCAATTGTTTATTATAATCTTGCCTGTAGCCTGTCTCTAACAAGTCAATTGGAACAGGCTTTAATAAAGTTAAAAAAAGCAGTTTTGTTGGGTTATGATGAATTTTCTTTTATGTCTCAAGATTCAGACTTAGAAAATGTGAGAAAGTTATCGGAATATAAGATTTTTTTCTCTAAATTAAAGAGATTGAGGAATAAGAAGCATGAGTAAAAATAATAAACGAAAGTATATAAGAATTTCCACTGTTTTACCAATTGAATTTTTTATTCTTGATGCTCAAGGCAAGAAGCTAACTCCTTGGCTTCAGGGTTTTACCCATGATATTGGAAGGGGGGGGATCTGTCTTTTGATGAATGACCTCTGGTGGGGGCTTTCTGATCGTTTGAAGCAAAAGGATATCCAATTGTCTTTGAGGATAAATTTTCCTTTTAATCCTAAGCCAATGTGTTTGAAGGCTAAGGTAAGTTGGATTAAAGAACAAAAATTAAATGATTTTAATCAATATATATTAGGGTTAGAGTTTGTAGAAACCCAGGATAAGAAAGTGAACAATTTATTTAAATATGCTGTAGTTAAAAAATCTACACCAATTGCTGTAAGCGCAATTGTGGCTGGGCTTTTGATTTTTTCTTTTTCTTTATTTTGGTATACGGGAGTTTTGGTAAGAAAAAATAGAAAATTAGTAAATGATTATGTAAATATTTTGGATAAGCGCTTATCTCTAGAAGAAGTATTAGAAAAAGGGGTTGCCCAGAAAGAATCTTTTGAAGAAAAGAGATTAAACTTAGAACTAGCAATCAAATCACTCAATGACGAAGTTGTTTTTTGGCAAGACAAGTATGATGCTTTGGTTGTTGCTGATGACAGTAGTAAAGATTCGTCGGAAGAAGCTTTAAATTTTAAGAAAAAAGTAGTTCTTCTTGAGCTAGAGTTAGCAAGGCTAAACAAGCAAAATGATATTTTAAAGACTAAAGGAAAAAATAGTAAAACTGCGGTTTTAAAAATTCAAGAAGTAATCAAAACCTTGCAGAAAGAGGGGAGAAAGTCTTCTCAGAAAGTGATTAAAGGAATGTATGATTGGATAAAAAACCGTCAAGATTTAAAGAGAGGGTTAGTATTGAGTTATGAGGGAGATGATAGCCTGGAAAGAGTATGTTTTACTTATGATCAGGCTTTAGCTACCTTTGTATTTCTTGTTTCTGGGGATTCACCAAGAGCAGGGAAGGTCTTGGATTTTTATTTAAATAAGATAAATAAGGGTCAGGATATTTATAATGCTTATTTTACTCAGGGAGATGTTTTTGAGTATGTACTGCATAGCGGGCCAAATGCTTGGTTAGGCTTAGCTGCTCTTTGCTACACCAAAGAAACTGGTGAAAAAAAATACTTACCTGTTGCTAAAAAGGCGGCTAATTTTCTTTTAGCGATGATGGATGGCGAGGGTGGAGTGAAGGGAGGACCGGATGCATCTTGGTATTCCACCGAACACAATTTAGATGTTTTTGCTTTTTTTAAATTATTTTATGAAATTACTGGAGAAAAAAAATATATAAATGCTGCTGAGAGTGTAAAGAAATGGATTTCGCGCTATTCGTATACTGACTATGGCAGTCCTCCAATCAAAAGAGGCAAGGGTGATTCTACTATTGCTACTGATACTTATGCTTGGTCAATCACTGCTTTTGGGCCTAAGGAACTTTTATCTTTAAAAATGAACCCGGAATCAATTTTAGAATTTGCTGTTACGCACTGTGAAGTGGGAGTAAAATTTAAGCGGGAAGAAGGGGAGGTTAAGGTAAGAGGTTTTGATTTTTCTAAAATTAATAATGCTCCTCGAGGGGGAGTAGTGTCTGGAGAATGGACATCACAAATGATTTTAGCTTTTGAAATTATGGCTGATTATTTTAAAGATAAAGATCCAAAAAAATCCAAAGAATATTTAGAAAAGGCCTTTTTTTATTTTAATGAATTGCAGAAAATGCTTATAACTTCTCCTTCCCGTGTTGGTAGAGAAGATCCTTGTCTTCCTTATGCTTCTAATGCCTTTGTTGATACTGGACATGGCTGGAGGACTCCTAAGGGGAATAGAACTGGGTCTCTTGCTTCAACAGCCTATTTTTTGCTTACTTATCATGGATATAATCCATTAAAGGGAGAGTTCTTAGATTTATCTCTGAAAGGAAATCTCTAGGAAGAGTAAAAATTTCTTAAAAACCTTTTATAACTTTTGCAAATAGAATTGTTCACATTTTATAGAATTAAGGTACAATAAGCGATATGTTAAAGAATAAGTTTAAGTCAGGATTTGTTACTATCCTCGGTAGGCCGAATGCTGGCAAGTCTACTCTTCTTAATGCTTTAATAGATAATAAAGTAAGCATTATATCCCCGATACCACAGACTACTCGTCATCAAATAAAAGGAATTCTGAATTTAGAGAATGCTCAGATTGTTTTTGTTGATACTCCTGGGATTCACTCTTTTGAAGATAAGTTAGCCATGCATTTGAATACAGTTGCCAAAAGAGCCATAGAAGGCTGTGATTTAATTATCTATGTTGTTGATATGTCTCGGCGCCCGGGAAAAGAAGAAGAAGAGTTGATGCGGATTATTTCCGGGCAAAAGATTAAAACAATTATGGTTTTAAATAAAATTGATTTAGGGCTTAAATATTTTAATGCTTATATTGATTCGTGGGCTCAGAGAGTGGAAGGGAAGAGAAACCCTCTAGTTTATTATATACCTTTATCGGCTAAGACTGGAAAAGATGTTGATAAATTAAGAAGTGCTCTTTTAGATAATTTGCCGGAATCCCATCCTTATTATGAGGCTAATGCTTTAACCGATTTCCCGCTTAAATTCAGAGTTGCTGATATTATAAGAGAAAAGTTATTTTTGCAACTTAAACGAGAAGTGCCGCACTCTATAGCAGTTGAGATCGAAGAAATCAACAACAAAAAAAAGATAGTTTCGATAAGAGCTAATATTTATGTTAAGAGAAATTCTCAAAAAAGAATTGTTATTGGTAAAGCTGGAGAAGTGCTTAAGGAAGTAGGAAGCCAGGCTCGGCCAGAGATTGAAAAAATTTACAATAAAAAAGTTTTTTTAGATATTTGGGTTAAGGTTTTGGAAAACTGGCAAGATAAACCAAGAATATTAAAAGAATTAGGGTACTGGTGGGCTTAAATTCTAGGGGACGGTTCTCTCGCCCGTAACCAATTATGCACCAGTTAGTTATAAACATACCATTATTTTTTTTCTTTTATCACTCATTTTCCTCTTCAAGTACTAGATTTCTATATAGACGCTGTCTTTTGTCTTGCCGAGCACTCAAATCTCTATATAAAGGATTTGGGGTGATAAGCGAGTCTTTTCGACCAAATCCATAGTAGCGATAGCTTGAGAAAGGGTAGTCCTCCGGAGAGGCAACACTGCCGGCCCGCACAGGATTTAGTTCTATGTATTTACCACATTGTATCAGATAGAGTTCGTCATTGATTATCTTTGATTGGAATCTACCCTGCCATAGATGACCACAATACGTATATTTTCGCTGGTAATAATAGACATATTTAAGATTAATTCGTTTCATAAACCTGGAGAGGTTACTTCCTTGCCTTATTTCTACAAGAAGATGTATGTGATTACTCATAAGGCAATAATGGCAAATATTAACCTTATCTTGCTGGTTCAACTTTTTAAGATTGAGATAATATTGCTTTTTATCCCTTTCGTAACGAAAAATCTTCCTTTTATTATTCCCCCGGCTTATTATATGCAGATACCCTGTTAACGGAATTTCTCTGGCTTGACGCGGCATAAAACCTCCTTTTTTACCTCTCGTTTTAATAGACGTAGAAAAAGAGCTTTTTCTTTCAATTAAATTAAAAATTTATAAAGGTGTGTTTGTAACTTGTTGGGTTGGTAAGGGCTAGGGCAAGGAGAACCGTCCCCTAAATACTAAATACGAAATCAGCGGCTTTTGGAGCGACGAAGGCGCGGAGTTAGGTTGGCTGTATTGCTTTGTTATGATTTTATTGGTTATTTGTACTGTATAATGAAATTTATTTACAAAAGTGGTTTTTATAATCTTCAACCATATCAGGGAAATCTTTATATTTTTTTATCATAATAGGCATAATTGCAGAAGGATTTAGCTTCTTTGCCTTATAATAGGCATTAAGACTTTCATCATAATGGCTACAGCTTTCTAATGAATTATTTTCTATACCATAGGCATTAGCAAGCCCAAACAATGATTTAGCAACTCCTATAAAATTTTCATTCTTTCTAAATAGGTTATGAGCGTGTTCAAAGCATTCTCTGGATTTTTTTGTATCTTGCAATGTGTTATGTTCGTGGTTATTTTTATACATATTGCCAAGAGAAAAATAAGCTTCTGCAATTCCATGGTCATTTTCTTTTTCTTCAAATATTTTTTCTGCTTCTCTTAGAAACTGTTCTGCACGTAAGAATCGTCCGTAATTCATCATTTGATAAGCATCTCGCATTTTCTGCCAGGGATTAGAAGTATGAATTACGCCAACGGCTGCACATCCATTCATTATAAAAATAGCTAATATGAATACAAAAAGATATTTTTTAGAATTTATTCTCATGATATTTTCTCCTTTTAATTTTTTATCACAACATTCGAAATCACCCGCCTTTGGAACCGCGAAGCGGCGGAAAAGGTTGGGTGCATTGGGTCGTTATAGGTTTTTTAATTTTTTAATTCTATGTTTACAAGAGTCTTTAATATTCGTTTTAATAATTACTTCTTCAGATAGAGCTATTGCTCCAGTTTTTTTATCTACCGCGATTAAATAACAAAAATTGGTCATAAAAAGATTTTTTGCTTTTCTTCTTCCTGGAAAAGAAATCAACCAATAGTCTTTTTCTACTTTGGTATCTAAATTCCTCATAATTCTAGGTTGATTTGGATTATAACTTTCAATGGCTTTTTTTGTTACTTCCCTTTTTGCCATAGTAGTGGCTTCATATTTATCAATGCCATTAGCATAATCAATATTTACAAATGTTTTATTTGTCGATATACAACCTGAGAGAATTAATATTGATAGAATAAATAGATATTTTTTCATTATTATTTTCTCCTATAACGCCCGAAATCACCCACCTTTGAAGCGGCGGAAAAGGTTGGGTGCATTGACTTGTTATATGGTTTTATTAGTTTTCTTTTTACCAGCATTAATCATGGTTTGTTTTATTTCTTTTTCTTTTTTATTCACCATAGTTTCTGTTAAAATTCCTTTCTTTTCAAGAATTTTAATCAAGGCTTCAACTCTAGCAGTTATTTCTGTTTGGCTTTCAGATAATAACGTGTGTCGTAAATATTTAACCATTTACATCACCTCCTTTTTATTTTTATTAAATTTATTTTTCATATAACACAAAAATCACCTGCCGAAAAGAGCAGCTTTTTGGTCAGGTGGATTGAGTTGTTATGATTTTATCTATTAGTTTATCCTAAACGGGCTTATCTTTGGTAATTTATTATTTTTGATTGATAATTCGTTTCTTAATTCCATTCGGAGATTTTCCAGTAATTCTTGCAATTTCGAGCCATCGCCTTGAGTCGCCTTAATAGCAAACTCATAAGCGATGTTAACTTGCTCAAGGTTGCCAAGCATTTGTATGTCTGCAATCGCACTTTCGAAATCCCCTTTATCAAAATTTTTAGCGTTTGGGATAGCTCCCCTTTCGAGTTTCCGGTAGGCTTCTATAAGATAATTGATGCGAATTTCCCTTTTTTTGTTTTCAAAATTTCGCCTACGATTTAACCAATGACCAAAGATTAATCCGAATAGAGCACTTAGTATTGGTATGATAATATTCATTTTTTATCCTTTTATTTTTTAATCATAACAATTAATATACGCCTATTCATTTTATCTTTTACTGCTATTGGAATAGTAACATTATTAGTGTGTAAGTCAATGAAAAAGTCTGTCATCCCAAAGTGATAATGTCCCCTAGCTTGCTATAATGCTTTCTAAGCCAGGAGGGTATATGGCAAGAAAGGAGACGATCTAGATGACGCAAAAAGAGCTGAAAAGATTAAATGTGGTGCATAAGATTCTTGATAAGATAATGTCTTTAAAGAAAGGTATCGAGACATTGGTCTTAAGTTATCGTCAAATCAAAAGAATAGCTTCACGTGTGCGAACCCAGGGAGATGCAGGCGTTATCCATGGGTCAAGAGGACGAGAACCAAACAATAAATATCCTGATAAACTTCGGAATAGCGTAACAGGTATTTATCAGGATAGATATTATGATTTTAACCTTATACACGCATGCGAAAAACTGAAAGAATTTCATGGAATAAAAATAAGCGATCAAACCCTTAGCAATTGGCTGGACGCTGAAAGCATTCCGCGTAAACGAAAAAAAGGACGTAAGCATAGAAGTTGGAGAGAGAGGATGCATCATCCGGGTGAATTAATGCAAATGGATGGGTCTCATCATGACTGGTTTGAAGGTCGTCGAGATAAATGTTGTTTGATGGGATATATAGACGATGCAAATAATAAAGTCTATATGCATTTTTATGAATATGAAGGAACTTTTCCAGCAATGGATAGCTTTCAGGCGGTTTATCCGCAAGAACGGTCTCCCAGTGGCAGTATATTGCGATAAACACACAACATATAAGAGTCCCAAAGAACCTACAGTTGAAGAACAGCTTAAAGGTAAAGAGTCAAAAAGCCAATTTCAGAGAACTTTAGAGGAGTTGGGAGTTAACCTTATTTTTGCTCATTCAGCCCAAGCAAAAGGTAGAGTTGAGCGTTTATTTGAAACCGTTCAAGATAGGTTGGTAAAAGAATTGCGATTACGCAATATTTCAACAATAACTGATGCGAACGATTTTTTAGACAATGAATATTTAACCAAATTCAATAAACAGTTTTGCATACAACCGATAAAAGAAGATAGCTTTTATTAAAAACTTCTTCAAGGAGTAAACTTAAACAGGACATTATGTATTAAGATTAAACGAACCGTATACAATGATTTTACCGTCCGTTACAATAACAACTTATATCAAATACTGGATAAAACAAATGCGAAGAAAGTAGTTATTGAAATTGACACAAAGGAACGGTTGAGGATAGTTCACAATGGTAGAACTTTACAATATAAAAAAATAGTCCAGCGCAATCCAGTAGTTGCTAATAAGGATTTAACAAAGAAACGCAACAAAATAGCCTATAAGCCGGCAAAAAATTATTCTTGGAACAGACCAGAAACATACAAGAGGTTAATGGCAATGAAAAGTGTATTGGAAGGTCAAAAGGCGGGAGCGTCTGAGAAGGAACTAATTACAACATGAAAGGGATATTTCTAAATGTGTAAAAAAGGGACATTTTTAAATGTGGTTGACATGGGGGAAGAATCACTTGATTGGAAGTGGGAATTGTACTACAATGGCAACAAACCTAAGAATTTGTTTAGGCTAGGTTTTAATAGAGAGAATGAGATGGACATTTTAGAACTAATAAAGGCAAGAAGATCAATAAGGGAATTTAAGAGTAAAGACATTGACGAAGAAATTGTTGATGAGATCTTAGAGGCTGGTCGCTGGGCTCCTTCAGGGCTTAATAACCAACCTTGGAAGTTTATGGTTTTAAAAGGAGAGGATAAAAATTCATTAGCTGAATATACAAAATATTTTGATATAATAAAAGGCGCAAACAAAATAATAATGGTTTTTCTCAACAATGAGGACTCCTATAACCGCGACAAGGATTTAATGGCAATAGGTGCTTGTATACAAAATATACTTATCTCTATTCACTCTAAAGGGTTAGGGGCTTGTTGGTTGGGTGAGATTTTAAATCAAAAAGATCAGATTCATAAATTTTTAAAAACTTCTCAAAATTTAGAGCTAGCTGCAGTTTTAGCTTTAGGATATCCTCATGATTCTTCTAGTGGATCAAAGCGAAAGAAATTAAAGGATTTAATTATAAAATGAAGTGTTGTAAACATTTTTCAGAATGTGGAGGATGTAGGTATCAAGACATTCCTTATAAAGAGCAACTGGTTATTAAAGAAACTAAAATTAAGGATTTAGCTAATCTTTATAAGATTGATACTGAATTAAAAGCAATCAACCCTTCCTCTCCTGAATATTACCGCAATAAAATGGAATTTAGTTTTGCTGATCAGAATGGTCTTGTATGTGGTCTTTATAGTAAAGTAGAAAGACGAAAGGTGGTAGATGTAGATGAGTGTTTAATTTTCTCTCCAGACTTAAAAGAAATTTTAAAAGTAATTAAAGATTTTCTTAAAACTAAAGAGCATTCTGTGTATGATAAATATTCTCACCAAGGATTCTTGCGGTATTTAATTGTTCGGGAGACAAAATTTACTAAAGAGATTATGATTGGTTTAGTTACAAGTAGTAGCGAAACTTTAGATATTAAGGAATTTGTAAAAGCTTTAACTGGATTAAAATTAAAAGCTACGATTAAATCTATCTACCAGATAATTAATGATTCGCTTTCTGATGCAGTGGTTTTTGATAAAAAAGAACTTTTATATGGTGAGGCTTTTATTGAAGAAAGATTAGACGATTTAACTTTTAGGATTGGCATTGATACATTTTTTCAGGTTAACCCTTATGCTATAGTAGATTTTTATAAGAAGATTAGAGATTATGCTAGTCTTTCTTCTGACGATCAAGTATTGGATCTTTTTTGTGGAGTAGGTTCTATAGGAATGTTTCTTGCTCGGGATGCAAAATTTGTTTGGGGTGTAGAAAGGGAACAGGCAATAGTTGATATAGCTTGGCAAAATGCCAAAATTAACAAAATAGATAATATTTCTTTTTTTGCTGCTGATTCCAGAAAGTTTCTTAATACTCAAGGTGCATTTTACAAGAGTACCGATCTTTTAGTTATAAACCCTCCGCGCTGTGGGCTTTCAGCTAAGATAATAAGAGCTATTTTGAGGCTAGAGCCTAAGAATATCATTTATTCATCTTGCAATCCTGACGCTCTTTTTAGGGATTTAGAGGGATTTTTAAACCAATATGACCTTGCCTTTATTGAGCCTTTTGATTTTTTTCCTCATACCCCACATCTTGAAGCCTTAAGTTTTCTGAGGCGGAAAAACTAGCAATTTATCGAAAAAGATAGATATAGGCTGGAAGGATATTTGGCGCTAAAATTAAGCGCTAACGAGATAGAAAAAGACTTAATAAGTATGAAACAATAGTATGCCGGGAGATAAAACGAGGTACAATATTAAAGATAGAGAACGAATTAGAGGAGTATAGTGTATATAGAGCCAATACAGCTCAAAGAGATTACCAAAATAAAGCAAGAAATGGTTGAGATCAGATCTCAACCATTTTTTGAATTGAATGTTGTCGCAATATGAGTTACAATTCACCAAATTAGCAATTTATCTATAAAAACCTTGACTAAGTAGCCATAAATAGTAAAATTTTACTATTCAGATTTTACTACCATTTAAACAATGAATATAAGAGAATTACTCACAAAACAGGCTAAAAGGTATCCTCAAAGATCAGCCATTCTGTTTAAAGAAAAGGCAATTACTTTTTCACAAGTTAGAGACTCTTCATTTAAGCTTGCTAATTACCTTCTTAAGGCAGGCTTGGGTTGCAATGATAAAGTTGCGATATTTCTTCCCAATACTCCGCAAACTATATTTACTTTTTTAGGTGTATTTAGTATGGGGTCAGTAGTAGTTCCTTTGGACTTCATGTTAACTGAAAATGAGATAATTAATTTTATAAATCATAGTCAGGCAAAGGTTTTAATTGCCGCTCCTAAAATAGATTTAGCTAATGTTAAGGATAAGTGTAAGAGTTTGGAAGAGGTGATTGTATCTGAAGAAGGAGCAGAAGGATTTTCTTCTTGGGGCACAGTTTTAGAGAAGAGCAGCCCCAGTCAACCTTTAGTTGAGTATAAGGAAAATAACTTAGCAGCTATATTTTATACTTCCGGGTCTACTGGCCACCCTAAAGGGGTATGCCTAGAGTATAGACACTTAAATAATCCTTCTCAGGTTATTAATCACTTTTTGGAATTATCTGAGGAAGATATAACTTTATGTGGAGGAGTTCCTTTTTCTCATGTTGGAGGACTAGGTTATATACTGATGACAGTTCAGCTTTCTTCAACCCTTGTTCTCATGGAAAGATTTCAACCTTTAGAATTTCTAAAGAATATAGAGCGTCATAAAGTTACTATATTTTGTATTGTTCCGGCAATGTATATAGCTATTCTTTCTTTAAAAGGCTATGGTAAATTTGACCTTTCCTCTTTAAGATATGCAGTTGTTTTTGGTGCACCATCATCACCAATACTTTTAAAGAGATTTCATAAATTATGCCCTCAGGCGGCAGTTCTAAACGGTTGGGGGATGACTGAAACATCTGCTCCTAATTCTTTTTCTCCTCCTGATGAAAGCAAAATTTCAAGTATTGGTTATCTTGATTTTAATATTGAAGCAAAGATTGTTGATGATAATGGCAATAAGTTAGATAGTCCTTCTCAAGGAGAACTTTGGGTTAAGGGTGAAGCAATTATGAGAGAGTATTATAAAGAACCTGGCTTAACTAAAGAAGTTTTAACAGAAGACGGGTGGCTTAAGACTGGAGATATTGTTAGAGTTGACTCTAACCAGCTTTATTATATAGTCGGAAGAAAAAAAGATATGATTAAAGTGGCCGGAGAAATAGTTTTTTCAGCTGAGGTTGAAGAAAAAATACATAGATATTCCAAAGTAGCTGAAGTTGCTGTTATTGGTGTAGCTGATGATTTACGTGGAGAAGTGCCTAAAGCATTTATAGTTTCCAAAGATGAGGATAGCTTTAGTGAACAAGAGTTAAAAGATTTTTTAAAAGAACACTTAGCTCATTTTAAGATTCCTCATTACTTTGAATTTGTAGGAGATTTACCTAAAAATAGAACTGGAAAAATTGATAAGCAAAAACTTAGTGAATCTAGGCTTTTCTAAGCTCCCATAGGGATCGCAAAAAAAACTTAGAATCACTTATTCCGAAACATACTTAAAAATTTCTATGAAATTTTTAAGTATTTAAATGTTTCGGGATAATACGCGCATATCATGATGCGCACAATAGGAGATTAGTTATGATGCAAAGAGATATTCATTTAAGCCCAAAAGATCTTTTGAGCTCTTTACAGTTTAAAGATGGTGATTTTGGCGAAATTGCTTTAATTAGCGGACAACAGCACAGGGCAAAAATGTGTTTAGAGAAATTAGAGGATTGTGTAAAGAATTTTACCTTTCTTGGTTATACTTTTTGGACTGGGTTCTATAAGGGTAAGAAAGTAACTGTTGGGAATGGTGGTTTCTATGCTCCTGATTCAGCCTTTGTTACTGAGTTTTTATGTGTTGGCGGAATCAATACTTTGATTAGACTGGGGTCTTGCGGAGCTTTAAAAGAGGATATGAATGTTGGAGATTATGTTTTAGCTGCTGATATTATTCGAGGAGATGGAGCCACTAAGTATTATGTAGATGATAATTATATATCTAAAGTAGACGATGAACTAACATCAAAAATAGAAGAGGTTTTTAAAACTGAGGGCACTTTACATCGTGGAGGAGTGTGGACAACTGATGCTTTGTTTAAGGAGACTAAAGAAATAGTTAACCCCTATATAGAGAAAGGGGCAATTGCTGTTGACATGGTAACTTCACCATTTGTGACCGTAGCCAATCTCTACAAAAGAAAGGTTGCAGCTATCTTAGCAGTTTCTGATAATCTTATTACCGGAACATTAGGATTTGCTGATTATAGATTTTTTGAAGCTGAAATGAAAATGATAGACTTAGGATTCAAAGTTGTTGAGGAATTATAAGAAGGGGAGAGGGATAGTATGGGAATTATTTGGAATCAAGAAACAAAAAATAAGTTTAACAAAGTAACTGACAATTTACCGCAATTTCACAGAACAATTGCTGAGCAACTTATTAAACAAAAGTCTGAAGAATTGGCCCAGGGGAGAGACTCAAAAGAAGTTGAAGACAAAGATTTGATTATTGCTTTTTTTCAGGAAGTTCCCCCAGCCTTCAAAAGCATGCTTGAAAGATTACTTAGTAAATTGGATATTGATTACTCACAATATATCAGTTAAAAGGAGTAGAAAAAATGAAAGTAGCGGTTTTAGGTTGTGGAGCGATTGGCGGATTATTCTTGGGTTATCTCACAGAAGAGAGTCCTGATGTTGTTGGGGTAGTTAAAGATTATCAGCTAGAGTCTTTGTTAGGAGAGGGTTTAATTGTTGAATCTGCTAGAGTTAAAAGTATTTATAAGGTAAAAGTTGATAATCAGCTTAAAGAAAAGGTAGATTTAGCTATCTTCTCAAGCAAAATAGGTGATTTAGAGACTTTAATAAAGGCAAATTTAGAATATTTAAAAGATGCTACTGTAATTAGTACCCAAAATGGGGTAAGTGCTGATTATATATTGAATAAGTATTTTCCAGAAGAGAAGATTATAAGCGGTATTGTTATGTTTGGAGCAACATTTTATCGACCGAATAGAGTAATCCATCATTTTAAAGGTAATTTGACAGTGGGTAATATTTTTGGCAAAGAAGTAGCCAAGATCAAAGAGGTAGTAGATTTTTTAAAATTTGGTTTTGATGTATCAATCTCGAATAAAATAAAAGGGGCTAAATATCTTAAATTATTTATTAATCTTAACAATTGTCTTCCGGCAATTCTAGGTTTATCTATGCAGGAAACATTTAGTGATTTAGATTTAGCAAAAATAGCAATAAAACTAAATAAAGAAGCCTATGATGTTGTTAAAAATAGCGGTATAGAATTAGCTGATTTGCCTACTTATCCTAAGGCTAGACTAGAAGGATTAGTTTCAATAAATACAGAGGAGGCTGCAGGTATTTTTTCAAAAGTAATGACTTCTTTAAGTAAAGAACCTTTTTATGGTTCAATATTGCAAAGCATAAAACACAATAAACCTTCAGAGATTGATTATATCAATGGTGCAATTGTTGATTTGGCTACTAAGAATAATCTAAGAGCACCAATAAATATAAGAATAGTTAAATTAGTTCACAGAGTAGAGAAGGCAAAAAGGTTTTATACAAAAGAAGAGTTATTAAAAGAACTGAGGATTTAATATGATTAAAACACCTTTTTTAAAATTAAAATTGACAGTGATTAATGTTTATGGGGATTGTTACCATGGTTATAAAATTGGTGATGAAATTATTTTAGAGGATTTTACTCATCCGCCAAAACATTTTTGCCTAGGTCTAGCTCATGCATTATTTCCGGTAATTTATGGTTTAAGCTTTGGAGCAAAATTTCCCTTCATGGAAAATCAAAGATCTTTATTGGTTACTTGTCCCGATGGTGGAAAATTAGAATTCAAAGCTGAAATTTTTAACAAAGAAGGTCAAATCGATATAGTGAATAAAGATCCTGATTTCAAAGGACCGAATCTCAAGAAGATGGTCATTGAAGTTGTTGAGGCTAAAGGAACCCCTAAAGGGATGGCTTCGCCTAAATGTTTTTATAAGTATAAGGTTGGCGATAAATGGGAAACTGAGGGGCTAAAGTGTATTCCTGGATTTTGCGGAGCAGCTTGGCATACAGCTTTTCCAGCTTTTTTTGCTTTAAATTTTGGAGCAAAATTTCCCTTTATGAAGGATCAGAATTCTATAGATACAGTTACTTGTCCTGATGGGGGAAACATTATTTTTAAAGTTAGCAGAAAAGAAAAATAATTTTTATATTTTAAGGAGGAAAGATAAGTGAAGAGAGTAGTAATTACTGGAATTGGAGTTATTTGTGGAGCTGGAGAAGAGAAGAATGAATTTTATAATAATTTAATTGAAGGTAAATCTTACATTGAAAAGGTTGAAAATTTTGATGTAAGTTTATTTGTTTCAAAGATTGCTTCTCAAGATTTAAATTTTGACCCTTTAAAATTTAATATAGCTGAGCATAGGCGTATGGATAGATATGTTCAGTTCGGAATTGCTGCGGCTAAGGGTGCAATAGAAGATGCTAATTTAGATTTTAATAAATTAGATAGGCGTAGATGTGGTGTAATCCTAGCAAATGCTATTTGTGGAACCCGTCTTATGGAGGAAGAATTCTTGCTAGTTACTGATTGGGGCAAGAATCCGATTGATCCTCGAAAAGGTAGACCCTTTCTTTATGATGCTGCTATGTTTAATACTCCTAGTGCTGAGGTAAGTGGTATTCATGGGACAAAGGGAATGAATTGTACGGTTTCAACTGGGTGCACTGCTGGAACTGATTCTTTAGGTTTTGCTTTTGAACTTATTCAAGAAGGAAGACAAGATATAGTTATTGCTGGGGCAACTGAGGCACCAATCACACCGATTACTTTTGGAGCTTTTGATGTAGTAAATGTTTTGGCTAAGAATAATGAAGAACCTCATAAGGCTAGCCGTCCTTTTGATAATAAGAGGAATGGCTTTGTTATTAGTGAAGCAGCTGGAATTTTAATTTTAGAAGAATTAGAACATGCTAAAAAAAGAGGGGCTCACATTTATGCTGAAATTCTCGGGTTTGGAACAAGTTGCAATGCATATCATATGACTGATTTACCTGCAGATGGTGAACCTATGGCTCGTTCAATGCGGGAAGCTATAAAGAATTCAGGAATAAAGAATGAGGACATTGGCTATATAAGTGCTCATGGATCATCTACTCGTCAGAATGATGCTTTTGAAACCGATGCTTACAAAAAGGTTTTCGGAGATTTTGCTTATAAGGTGCCGATAAGCTCGATTAAGTCGATGATCGGTCATCCTTTAGCAGCAGCTAATGCTGTAGAGAGTGTATTGTGTTGTATGATTTTTGAGAAAGGGTATCTTCCACCAACTATTAATCAGGAAGAACCTGATCCTAAATGTGATCTAGATTATATTCCTAATAAAAAGCGGGAGATTATGCCAGAGTATATACTTAAAACTAGCAGTGGATTTTCCGGAATACATTCTTCTATTGTGTTTAAGAGGTGGAGGTAATCATGAGTGATAGAGTTGCAATAACTGGCGTAGGCGTAGTTTCACCATGCGGATTAAAAAAAGAAACTTTTTGGGCTAATCTGAAAAAATGCGAATCTTTTATTGATGAAGTTAAGAGATTTGATGCTAGTCTTTATCCTTCTCGGATTGCTGGCCAAGTTCATGAGTTGGATCACTATTCGCATGTTTCAGGAAGATTAGTTAAGAAGATAGATGTGTTTTCTCATATGGCTTTAGTTGCTTCAGAACAAGCTATAAAAGATTCTGGAATGGATTTAGAAAAAATTGATAAGAATAGAGTTGGCGTATTTATGGGCAATGCTATTGGTGGTTGGCTTTTTGCCGAGACTGAGTTAAGAGATATGTATATAGAGGGAAGAGAAGGTATTTCTCCCTATATGGCTTCAGCTTGGTTCCCAGCAGCGCCTCAGGGCCAAGTTACTATATATTATGGCTTCAAAGGATATAGTAAGACTATAGTTGCTGACAAGGCATCATCAGCTTTGAGTTTGTGGTATGGCTCCAAGGTGGTAGCTCAGGATAAGAATGATTTTGTATTAGCCGGAGGAATGGAAGCTCCGATTACTCCTTATGCTTTATTGAGCGCAAATACTTGCGGTCAGTTATCAAAAAATAATCTTAATCCTAAAACAGCATATAAACCTTATGACTTAGATAGAGATGGATTTGTTTTAGGTGAAGGTTCAGGAATAGTAATCCTAGAGAAAGAATCAAAAGCTAAGAAACGAGGAGCTCCTATTTATGGATTTATTAAAGGAATAGGTTTTTCTTCTGATGGCTATCACTATTTGCGATATGCCCCTGAATCAGATGATTTAGAATATGCAATTAAGGAGTGCTTAAAAGATGCTAAGTGGAATAAGGAAGATGTTGATTATATTTGCTTAGATGGTGAAGCAACTGTAATTGGAGATTATCTTGAAACCCAAGCGCTAAAGAATGTATTTGGAGAGAATATAAAAAATATTGCTCTTAGTGCTCCTAAGAGTATTTACGGTAATTTATTAGGCGCTCAAAGTGCCCTAGATTTGATTATTACATTATTTTCAATGAAGAACTCAGTAGTGATACCAACAATTAATCAATTAATGAATGATCCTTATTGTGATTTAGATTACACCCCTAATAAGCTTAAAGAGAAAACTATCAACAAGGCTTTAATTATTGCTAGAGGGCGGGGTGGAATAAATGTTGTCTTAGCTGTTGAGAAGAAATAGGAGGTATCTATGGAATTAAAGAAAGAAGTTATAGAGCTTATAAGTAAGACATTGGACATAAATGAAGATGAGGTAAAAGCCGATCAGAAATTATATGATTCCATTGGTGTTGATTCAACAGAGATGGTAGAGCTGGTGGTTACTTTTAATAAGCACTTTGGTGTAAAGATTGAAACCAATGAGATTACCAAATTTTCTACTGTTAATGAAATAGTTGATTTAATCGAAAGGAAAAAACAATTCTAAGATGAAAATAGTAGATTTAAGTTTACCCATTGACGACAAGGCATTTGAAGTTCATAAACTTGAAATTGAGAGAACATCTCATAAACAAGGAGTTGAGAAACTTAATAAGGTATTAATGGGCAGGACTTTAAAGGGGAAGATTCAGCATTTATTAGGCAAGCGGATAGTTAAAAAGGAAGACTTACCTGATGGAGAGTTTTTATCTTTAGAGATAGTACATTCTTCAGTACATAGCGGAACTCATCTTGATTATTCTTTTCATTATGGCAGTAAATCTGAAGGTAAGCCTTCAAAAACAGCTGACGAGATACCTTTGGAGTGGTGCAATTGCGATGGGGTGAGATTAGATCTTAGCCATAAAAAGGGAGATGAGGTTATTAAAAAGGAAGACTTAGAAAAGGCCTTAGGAAAAATAAACTATAGCTTAAAGCCTTTAGATATTGTTTTTATTTATACTGGTTCTGATCGTTTGCACGGGACTCCTCAATATTTTAGTGATTATCCGGGAGTAGATGCCTCAGCTATAGATTATTTTCTGGATAAAGGTATAAAGATATTTGGGGTAGATACTATGGGTATTGATAGGCCTTATAAGTTTATGATCAAGGATTTTATGAAAAGTAAAGATTCAAGGCATCTTTGGCCAGCCCATTTTCATGGTCGGAAGAGAGAATTTATCCATATTGAAAGATTAGCTAATTTAGATAAATTACCAAATTTCGGATTTAAAGTTATTTGTTTTCCAATAAGAATAATAAAGACTGGTGCTGCTTGGGCAAGGGTAGTCGCAGTTCTGGATGATTATTAATAATGTATCCCGATTCGCGGAAGATGTTGAAAAATTACGTTTCATAATTTTTCAACGCTCGTCGGGATCAATTCGACTAATGCTTTCTTAAAAAAAGCTAGTCTCATTGAGGAGGATTCATGGCACATACAGCAAATTCTATTGTAATCAATGCATCCTATGGGTTGATATTTGATATTAGTAATGATATTTCTCGATGGAAAGAACTATTTGAGGAATATACAGCCTCAGATGTTCTAGAGGTAGAGGGTAATAAGATTATTTTTCAACTTACTCATAAGAATGGAAATAGTTGGAAATCTTATCGTTTACTTTTTAAAGAGGATAAATTTGCTTATGCTTGTAAAATAGAGCCAATGTTTCCTTTTAAGTATATGAAGATTGTTTGGCTTTATAGAGAAGTAGAGGGTGGAGTTGAGATGACTTGGATTCAGGATTTTACCATGGATGATAAGGCTAAGTATACTGATCCTCAGGTTGAAGAGTTGATAAATAAACATTCTCAAGATAATTTAAAGAGATTTAAGGAAGTAATAGAAAAAGAGGCTAATGCCTAAGAAAAGTTTATATATTTTTTGTCTGATGTTCTTTGTAATATCATTCGGTGTTTCAGCTATGGCCGCTCTAATACCATCAATAGCTGTTTATTTTGGGATAGATAAAGCTCAAGCCTTACCCCTTACTTGGCTTTACATGCTTCCTTATGGGGTTTTTGCTCTTGTTTGGGCGCCTTTTACTAGAATAGTTAAGGTTAAAAAGATTCTTCTAATTGCAACTTTAGGATTTTTCCTATCATCTTTTTTCTTTAGTTTATCAAGGAGCATTGAGCAAGCTTTTATAGCTAGATTTTTAATGGGTTGTTTTGGCTGTAGCTTTGTACCTTTAGTTCTTATTGCTGTTGGTAAGGTTGTCCCTCCTGGAGAGAAAGCAAAAACTATTGGAATATTTTTTGGTTTTTCTTATTTTTCAAACTTTATCAGTGTGTTTTTAAGTGGATTTTTTGAAAAATTTCCTTTAGGACTTTATCTAATACCATCAATTGCAAGTTTATTGGTATTTGTTTTAGTACTTACTAAATTAGAAGATTTTGATTTTAGAGTTGATAAGTTTAAGATAAGTTATCTTAATACTTTAAAAGATAAAAAAGTAATTAATTTCTTTTTAGTAGTTACCCTGGGAAGTCTTCTGTACCATGGTCTGCAGCAGCGTTTAGGTGTTTATTTAAGTGAGAGTTTTTCCTTAGGGCAGATGGCTATAAGTTCAGTTTTTACTGTAGCTACCTTAGCTGCAATAATATTTGAGTTTTCAGGGGGATTTTTAAGTGCTCGTTTTGGAAATATTAAAATAAGCAGCATTGGTTTTACTTTAATGAGTGTTTTTGCTTTTTCTCTTATTTTTATAGGTAATTATAAGTTAATTTTATTAATGATAACTTTTTGGGGCGCAGGCATGGCTCTTACTCATGTTGGACTAGCGTCTCATCTTACTTCATTTCCTGATAGAATATTACGTGATGCTTCAAGCCTAAACAGTTCTTTGCGTTTTAGTTTTGGAGGACTAGGTGCTTTTTTAGGAGGGCTATTAGTATCAATAGCCGGATTTAAGGTTTTATTTATTGTGATATTTTTAAGTATATTTTTTCTAGGTTTTAATTTAAAGAAAATAATAAATTAAACAAGGAGTGGTATGAGTAATTTAGGCGATAAAGTTTGTATTATAACTGGAGCCAGTGGCGGGATTGGTAAAAGTGTAGTTGAGAAATTAGCCGCACAAGGTACCAATCTTGTTCTTGCCGCAAGGAGAGAGGAAGTTTTAGAGGATATTAAAAAATCACTTCCTAACCAAGAAAAAGTATTATGCATAAGGTGTGATGTCACTAAACAAAGTGATTTAGAGAATTTAGTTAATAAGACAATTGATAAATTTGGCAAGATAGATATTGTTGTCAACGGAGCAGGAGTTTCAAGCCAGTATCCTTTTTGGCAACAGCCAGTAGAGGATATTGAAAAAATCATGCATACAAATTACTATAGTTATGTCATGCTTTCGCGTTTAGTTGTTAATCATATGAAAGATGCTGGCGGTGGGCATATTGTGAACATTACTAGTGGTTCAGTTATGGTAGATCCCCCACCACGCAATTTCATAGTTTATACTTCTTTGAAAGTTGCCCTGAGGGCTTTTGCTAAGGGACTTTTTTGGGAGATGCGTGATTTTGGGATTAAAGTTACTTCAATATTTCCAGGAGTAACCAGAACCCCTTTAACTGGCAAGTTAAAAGATATATCTGAGGAAGGGGGAAGATTAATGGAACCAGAGGCAATAGCTGACACAGTTTTATTTGCTTTAACTCAAAGTGAAAATACTTGCCCTTTAGAGTTAGCGGTAATTAATCAGCAAACGCCTTGGAAGAAACCAGTGATACCTTTTAAGCAGGATCATCCAGAAAAATAATCTAATAATTTACCTAACAAAGGAGGAGAGGGAATGCAAATTTTATTTTTAACACCGAAGTCAGGCGCTTGGGCAACTCATGGTAAACATCTCGGCCCTGATCAACTTTATGCTCAATGGGCTTCTTATATTAGAGAAAAAGGTCATAAAGATTTAGAGGTTTTAGACTGTAAAGCCTTAGAGATAGAAACAGATGAAATGGTTGAGCAAGTTAAGCAAAAAAATCCTGATGTTCTTGTTCTTGGAGATATGCTTCACTCTTATGGAGGGTTTGCTATTCTTCATTATTTTAATCAGGCAGCAAAACTAATAAAAGAAGTGCTGCCTAATATAAAAATAATTGTTGGAGGATTGTGGTATTCCTCAATGCCAGTATTTACTCTAGAAAGCAATCCAGCTATTGATTATGTAGTCATGGGTGAAGAAGAGGCTTTTTGTGATTTAGTTTCGGCGATAGAGAAGTCAGAAGAAATAACAGATATCGCTGGAGTGAGCTCAAGAGTAGATGGTAAGGCTGTTATGGGGCCGCACAGGGCTCTGAATACAGATTTAGATAAGTTACCACTTCCAGCCTATGATTTATTTCCTATGGAGAAGTATGTTGGTCATACTCATTGGAAACCATTCGTTGAGATGGTTACTTCCAGAGGATGTCCTTCTGCTTGTACTTTTTGTTATGAGTGGGATCAATATGACCCTAGGCATCCAGAAGATTTTCTAAAATGGCGGGCAAAATCTCCGGAAAGAGTAATTGAAGAACTAGAATTGCTTCATAAGGAGTACGGAGTAAAGGTAGTGGTAATTCAGGATGATAATTTTAATGTTGATCCTGAGAGAGTAGAGAAGTTTTGCCGGCTGAAATTGGAAAAAGAAAATCCGATTAAATGGGTTTCTTTAGGTAGAGCTATTGATTGGGTTAATTGTGAAGAAATTTTACCTTTGATGAAAGAAGCTGGTTTGTTTACTGGAGTGTTTGGCATAGAAGTTACCACTGCTTCAGAGTTAAAAAGAATAGCTAAAGGAATCACCATTGAACAGATAAAGAAGACTATTGAAATCCTACGAAAGAACAATATTGCTATTGTTGCTGACATTATGATGGGTTTTGATGGTGATACTGAAGCTATCATAAAGGATAGATTTGAATTTACTGATGTAGTTGATCCAGATATTTTATGGGTAGGCTATGTTACCCCAGCACCAAATTCTCCAATTTGGAGACAAAGAATCAAAACTGGTGAGATTGACCCTAGCAAAATAGATTTTCTTCAGTGGGATTTCTTACACCCAGTAATGGCCACAGAACATCTATCATTGGAAGATTATGGAAGGCTAGGTTCTTGGTGCATGAGAGAATTTTTCTCAAAGCCAGGTAGAATCCAGAGGATTATGACTAGTAACTTTGATATCCTAGCTAAGTTATGCTTCCAAGATGTAATGAAGGGTGTAACTAAGTGGGAAGAAGGTGCAGTTAAGGGAGAAAAACACGTTTAAGAGTAAATGAGTGAATGGGTTGATGGGTGAATGTGTAGTACTCATCAGCTCATATACCCATTAACCGTAAATATATTATGTTAGCTGATAGTCATATCCACTTTATTCCCGGAGAGCTTTCAGACCATACTAACTTTTATAAAGGTGTCTGGGCTGATAAGGATAAACTTTATCAATTCTTAGATAGTAATAATATTGATAGAGCTTTTTTAGTTTATCCTTCTACAGATGCTTACCTTAAATTGGGTGGTTTTAAAAAGGTTAGTGAAATCTACAATAGAGAAGTAGAGAAGATTTTAAAGGAAAACCCTAAGATAGTTGCAGCTTGTCTAGTTGATGTAGAAGATTTAAGCAATATTTCTTCTGAATTGGCTCAGTTAAAGAACAGAGGATTCAAGGCAATAAACCTAGCTTCAAGTTATAATGGTAAGTTTATAGTTGATCAGCTTTTTCCTTTATTTGAAGCAGTCCAGGAACATAATTTACCAATTTTTGTTCATTCCCAAACCATTAACCCTATTGGTTATAGCCGGGTGAAAGATCCTTTGCTTATGCCGGTTCTAGAGTATAGTTTAGACCTATCTACTTTTCTAGGTTTGCTTATGATGGAAGGGGTGCTGGATAAATTTAAAGTAAAGTTCATTTTGGCATCTTTGGGAGGAGTTGTTCCTTTCTTAAAAGATAGATTTGATCGAGTCTATACAATGTTACGCAAAAGAGAGATGGTTAAAGATTTAGGAAGAGCACCATCTCAGATTCTAAAAGAAGTTTATGTGGATACATCAGGATCATCTCTTGGTAATATTAAATTGGCTTTAGATTTATTTGGTCAAGATCATATTCTTTGGGGGTCAGACTATCCAGTTAATCTTGATTTAGAAAGTAATCTTAAGATTTTAGATGAACTAGGTGAAGAAGTTAAAGAGAAAATTACTTATAAGAATTTAGCAGGATTATTTGAATGAAAGTTTACGACAATGGAGAGGTGATTAATAAGGAGTCTTTGGCTGATGTTTTTGAGCCGGGATTTTTATTTGGTTGGGGAATATTTGAAGTCTTAAGAGCTTACAAGGGGAAGATTCCTTTTCTTAACTCTCATATTGAACGTTTAGACAGGAGCTTAACTCTTCTGGAAATAGGGGAAGTTGACTTAGATTGGCAGAGTATAATTCATAACCTGTTAGTTGAGAATGGCTTAGAAGATGCTTATATAAGAATAACTGCTTATAAGAAGAGACAAGGAGTGGGAATGCTTATGTATGTAGATAAGTTTGAATATTATAAGGAAGACACTTACAAAAAAGGGTTTGATGCAACCGTTTCTTCTCATCGAAGATGTAGTAAGAATATTTGTTCTCAGGTTAAGTCTTTAAGTTATTTACCTAATAGATTAGCTTGGTTTGGGGCTCAGAAGAAGAAAAAGAGTGAAGCTTTAATTTTGAACCCTAAAGGAGTATTGGCTGGAGGCTCAAGAAGTAATTTATTTTTAATTAAAGATAATAAAGTTATTACTCCTTCAATAGAAGATGGTGCTTTTTGCGGGATTACTCGGGGATTAGTTATAAACATTTTGGAAAAATTAAATATTGATCTAAAGGAAGGAGAAGCTTCTCTGGAAGATTTATTTAATTGCCGGGAGGCGTTTATAACTAGTTCTTTAATGGAGGTAATGCCTTTAGTTGAGTGTGATGATAAATTATTAGGTCAAGGTATGCCGGGAGAAGTTACTCTAAAGATATTAGAGGAATATAGAAAACTTCTTAATTAGTTAAATCATTTTTATGGATAAGAATTTTAAATTTTCACCACTTTTTTGGCCGATTAAATTAAAAGGCGATGTAATTTATATACTTGATGAGACTCTTTTACCTCATAAAGAGAAGTACGTCAAAGCTAAGAATTATTCACAAGCTTGTCTAGCAATACGTCAGATGAGGACTCGGGCTGTTGGTCAGGTTCTATTAGTTATGTATATCTTTCTTATGGTTATTAAAAGCAATAAGGGTAAAAAGAACATTTCTCCTATTTTGGTTAAGGTTGCTAAAGCAATAAATTCAACTCGGCCTACACTTTCATTTAAGTATTTAACTAATATGGTTTTGGATTGGGATAAAACAGGTGTGCCTTTGGATAAGGCAATATTAGGTTTCCTAGACATGCTAAAGAATGCTCGAATTAAACAAGCAAAAGAAGCAGCTAGTTTAATCAAGGATGGTGATGTAATTCTTACTCACTGTAATGTTAGTGGTCTCTTGCCTTTGATAGCTGGATTTGCTAAAAGTAAAGGAAGAGTCGTGAGTTTTTTCGTTACTGAAACACGGCCTTATTTACAGGGCTCAAGACTTACTGCTTGGGAACTTATGCGCGCGGGTTTTGATGTTACAATAATAACTGACAATATGGTTGCTCAGGTAATGGAAGAAGGTAAGATTAATAAAGTTATAGTTGGCTCAGATAATTTAGCGCAAAATGGAGACATCGCTAATAAAATTGGAACTTACCAAATAGGATTAATTGCTAAATATTTTAAAATTCCTTTTTATGTACTTTGTGCTCCAACGTCTGGCGCCAAAACAGGTAAGGATATAAAGATTGAGATAAGACCTGATAAAGAGCTGACAATATATCAAGGAGTGCATCTTGCGCCTAAAGGTTCAAAAGCTTATTATCCGGCCTTTGATATAACTCCTAATAATTTGATTACTAAACATATTTATCTAGAGGTGAAAAATGGTTGATCAAGAAAATAAGTTAAAAGATGAAATGATAAGAGTAGGAAAACGTTTATATTCTCAAGGCTTAACAGTGGCAAGGTCTGGCAATGTAAGCGCCAGGATAGATGATGAAAATATTTTGATTACCGCTAGCCAGTCTTTCTTAGGAAGTTTGGATCCCTTAGACATTGTGAAGGTTAATTTGAATAGCAATAAGTCAGAAAGTGATCGGAATCCAAGTTCAGAGCTGTCTTTGCATAGTCTTGTTTATAAAAACTTTCCTTCAAAAGTAGTAGTTCATTGTCATCCACCTTTAATTAATGGTTATTTTGCTGTTAGTTCATCCTTAAAAGCGCTAACTTTTGAGACTAAGTTTTATTTAGGGGAAGTTCCAATAATAAAACAAGAGACACCAACAGTAACTAATCCTGATCAGGTTATTGAAGCTTTAAAAACTAATAATTTAGTTGTTTTAAAAAATCATGGCGTAGTAGTCATTGCTAATAATTTTGATGAAGCTCTAAGCTTAGTTGAAGCTTTGGAAGAGGCAGTGTGCACAGTAGCCGTGGCTAGACTTTTTGATAAGAGTGTGTTAGATGATTTGGATAAGCCTCTTAAGGAAAAGTTAGATGGCGATGCTTCATATTTGATGTTTTCCTCTGAACATATTCAAGCTATAGTGGATTTAGTAAATAAAGATGAGTTTATGAGTAGCAAGGGGGAAGAGTTAGATTTAACTCTTAAGCTGGCTATTGCTTTAGAGGGGAGTGATAAAGTTTATAAGTTTAATTTTGAAAAAGGGAAAATCATAAAACTAGATTATGACAAAGATGCTCCTTTTATTATTTCAGCATCAGATGATATTTGGCAGCAGGTTTTCTTAGGCAGTTTGGATCCTTTTGTAGCAGTTACTCAAGGAAAGATGAGTTTACAAGGTCAACTAGGGCAGCTTTCACGTTGGTATGTTCCTTTTAGTAGGCTATTTGAAATATTTAAACAGGTAAAATTTAAATGAAAAAATACGATTTATTTATTAATGGGGAATTTAAGGATTCAAAGTATAAAAGAGATATAATCAATCCTTCAAATGATGAAACTATTGCTACAGTTTGCATGGCTAGTGCTAAAGATGCAAAATATGCGATTGAATCTGCAAGAGCTGCTTTCGATCAAGGTTCTTGGAAAGATATTAGTTTAGCTGATAGGAAGAGTATTCTTCTCAAAATATCTGAAGGTATTTTATCAAAGGCTAAAGAATTGGCTGAGCTAGAAAGTCTAAATTCTGGTAAGCCGATTAAAGAAACGACCTTTATGGATATACCTTCGGCAGCAGCAACTTTTGAATATTTTGCTAATAATCTTGAAAAATATTTATCTAGCGAGGCTCAAGATATTCAATCAAGGATAGCTAAGGTTAAGGCAACTTTTTTAAGAGAGCCTAGAGGTGTAGTTGTTTTAATTGTTCCTTGGAATTACCCATTGTTAATAGCTTCTTGGAAGATGGCTCAAGCCCTTGCTGCTGGCAATGCTGTTATTTTAAAACCTTCAAGTCTGACACCTTTAACTGCTTTAGAATTGGCTAAGATAGTTAAAGAGGCAGGAGTGCCTGATGGAATAGTAAATGTTATCCCTGGACCAGGGGAAGAAGTAGGCGAGATTCTTTGTTCTAGTAATTTAGTAGATATGATTTCTTTTACTGGGTCAAATGCAGTTGGTAAGAAGATTTTAGAATACTCAGCTAAAAGTGTTAAGAAGCTAATCATGGAGTTAGGGGGTAAATCAGCTAGCATAATTTTAAAAGATGCTGATCTAGAGGCAGCAGTGAACGGATCTTTATGTTCGATATTCTTAAATCAAGGGCAAATGTGCACTGCGACTTCGAGAATATTAATAGAGGAGAGCATTTACGATGCTTTTGTTAGTCAATTCGTTGAAAAAGCTAAAAAAATAAAGATAGGAGACTCTTTAGATTTCCAAAGTCAAATTGGGCCACTTGCTTCTAGGTTCCAATGTGACAGAGTTATTTCTTATGTTGCTAAAGCTAAACGAGAAGGGTCAAAATTACTTTGTGGAGGGAAAATCCCTGAAGATGAAGCTTTAAAGAAGGGGTTCTTTTTCGAGCCAACAGTATTTGAAGGGGTCAGTCCTGATTCTGCAATATTTCAAGAGGAGATATTT